>DATCCP010000269.1:0-3274 GCA_036511215.1 Candidatus Krumholzibacteriaceae bacterium | reverse complement strand
ATCAGGAGATGACAATCTACAACAAAACCGCCGAACGGCTCTGGAGCTACCGGTTGAGCCTCCCCGGGTCGATCAAGGAACCGTGGGGGACGTTCTACTCGAACATCTCGTGGCAGCAGTACCTTCACGACGCAAGCGTCTACCGGCTGCAGACCGTGTCGTCGATTGCCTTCCGGATCACCAAAGCGCTCTCGCTCAACGTGAGCGGCTCCTATTACCGGGTCCACGACCAGATCGACCAGCCGAGGAGGCATCTGACGGACGAGGAGATTCTCCTCCACATGAAGAGCCTGGCCTCGACATACCAGTACAGGTTCGACATTGGCCTCACCTACACCTTCGGCTCCATATACACGAACGTCGTGAATCCGCGCTTCTTTGGGGATTGACTCTCGCGGTGCTCCGGGCCGCACCGTCGCGCGAACGGATCGTGGCATGAGCGTTTTCGCTTTCGCGCCCCCCGCTCGCGTGATATTCTTATTTCGTCGTCAACGTAAGGAGGATCGAGATGAAGACACTATTCTCCGTGCTCGCCGTCGGGCTCGCTCTCACATTCTGCGTCGCCGCCCAGGTCGCCGCTGAGGCCGCGAAGTCGATCCAGCTCCCCGCCCCGCAGATGACGGGGGGGAAGCCCCTCATGGAAGCGCTCAAGGCGCGGTGCACGCAGAGGGAGTTCTCGAGCGACGCGCTCCCCCCGCAGGAGCTCTCGAACGTGCTCTGGGCCGCGTGCGGCATCAACCGGCCAGACAAGGGGCTCCGCACGGCGCCGACCGCGATGAACAAGCAGGAAATTGACGTATACGTAGCCCTCGCCGGAGGACTTTACGTCTACGACGCGAAAGCGAACGCGTTGAACCTCGTCCTCGCGCAGGATCTCCGCGAGGCGACCGGCAAGCAGCCGTTCCTGAAGGACGCGCCGGTGAACCTCGTGTATGTTGCCGATTACGCGAAGATGGGGACCGGGTCGAAAGAGCAGAAGGACTTCTACTCGGCGACGGATACCGGCTACATCAGCGAGAACGTGTACCTCTACTGCGCCTCGGCGGGTCTCGCAACGGTCGTGCGCGGTATGGTCGACCGCGATGCCCTTGCGAAGGCCATGAATCTCGGTGCCGATCAGAAGATCATCCTCGCGCAGACGGTCGGGTATCCGAAGAAGTGACGATCCGTGACTTCGCACGGGAGAACGTCGTCGGAGGGCGCCGCGCGCGCGTGCAGCGGCTGCCCTCGTGAATGCTCCGTCGATCGAGCGCTTGAGGCATCGGGCTACTGCGCGTCGGGCGCCGGATTCGAGATCGCATCAATCTGCCTCCACCGCGGGGAGGAGCCCGTCATATCGGGCGAGCGGGGCATCTGCAATGTTTTTTTCTCGCACTGCAACCTGCAGTGCGTCTACTGCCAGAATTTCCAGATCTCGAGGAACGACGCGCCCGCGCGGAGCATGAGTCTCGACGACGCGGTGTCCGCCGCGGCGCGTCTTCTCGACGGGGGCGCCGGGGCCGTCGGTTTCGTGTCCCCGTCGCATATGATCGCCCAGATGCGCCGGATCGTCGACGGGCTACGCGCGAGAGGGTACCGGCCCACGATCGTGATGAACACGAACGCCTACGACAAACCCGAGGTGATCGAGGCGCTCGCCGACGTCGTCGACGTCTATCTCCCGGATTTCAAATACATGGATCACTCGCTCGCGCTGGAGCTCTCGGGGGCGTGGAACTATCCGGAGGTCGCGCGCGCCGCGCTGCGCGAAATGCACCGCCAGAAGGGGTCGAACCTCGTTCTCAAGGACGACGGCACCGCCGCCTCGGGGCTCGTCATCCGCCACCTGATCATCCCCGGCCACGTGGGGAACAGCAAGGGAGTTCTCAGGGCGATCGCCGAGGATCTTTCGCCGTCGGTGCACGTCTCGCTCATGTCGCAGTACTATCCGCCGCCGGCGGTCGCGCGGCATCCCTGGCTCGGAAGAACGATCAGCCGGGCGGAGTACGACGAGGTGGTCGAGGAGCTCGAACGGCTCGGTTTTCAACGGGGTTGGGTGCAGGAGCTCGAGAGCCAGGAGACGTACCGGCCCGATTTCACGAAGCCGCACCCGTTCGAGTGAGGAGTGGGCCGCGCGAGCGGGGATGGCGCGAGAGCGGAAAGAAAAGGAGGCGATGTGCCCATGGGCACGCAGCGGAAAGGCGACGGGCAGGATATCAGGGGGAAGGCGCTCAGGCTCTCGGGTCTCTCGGAGTACCAGAGCGGCGCGGTCGTGAGCCGGACCCTCATCGACAAGAAGGTCGGCACGGTCACCGTCTTCGCGTTCGATGAAGGGCAGGGCCTCAGCGAGCACACGGCCCCCTTCGACGCCCTCGTTCAGATCGTCGAGGGAGAAGCCGTGATCACGATATCGGGAACACCCCTTACGGTGGCGGCCGGCGAGATCGTCATATTGCCGGCGAACGAGCCGCATTCGCTGAGGGCGGTGAAGCGGTTCAAGATGCTGCTCACCATGATTCGAGCTTGACGAACGGTATGGATGAATGTTCACGCAGCGAGGGCGCTCCGTGTCATGCCGAGAGAGGATGCCGAGAGAGGAGTCTTGAAATGACATCCGGCGAGTGGTAGAATCCGTGTGCGTCCGCGACGGGCTCGGGACCCGTCACGGACGCCGGGCGATGGGGGATGAGGCGGTGGACGGCGGGCATGCCCATTCCGCGTGAGCGTTTACTTCCTCACATTCAGAGGTTCACGGTCGCCGGGAGGTGGATGATGGTCTGTTCGGACGTGGCGCGACTCTGGCTCGAGATCATTTCAACGAAGGGAGCGGGCTCAGGGACATGGGTCGATCTCTCACGGAGCATGGCGATCGAGAAGATCGCCGACATGCTCGCGAGCCCCGAGGGGAGGGAGCTGCTCAGCAGGCGCCTCAAGCGCGCGATCCAAACGAGCGATCGCGCGTTCGTCGACGACCAGCTTGGACGGCTCGAGTCGGGGCGCTATGGGCTCGTTTCGATATCGGACGACGCGTACCCGCGGCTCCTCCGTGAGATCGCGGCGCCGCCCCCGCTCCTCTATTATGAAGGGGAGCTCGGGGCGCTTTCGAGGCCCGTAATCTGTATCGTCGGTTCGCGCCGGTCGACGAGGCGCGGCCTGATCACGGCGGCCGCTCTCGCGCGGGAGCTCTCGGAGGGCGGCGTGCACGTCGTGAGCGGTCTCGCGCGCGGCATCGACGCCGCCGCGCACGAAGGCGCTCTCGCGGGAGGGGGAGGAAGCTCGGCCGTGCTCGGCTGCG
>DATCCP010000268.1:0-4852 GCA_036511215.1 Candidatus Krumholzibacteriaceae bacterium | reverse complement strand
TCGGAACATCTACCCGCCGATCGCGGGGCTCCCGTCGCTGTCGCGCCTCATGAAGGACGGCATCGGCGAGGGAATGACGCGCGCCGATCACGCCCACGTCGCGAGCCAGCTCTTCGCCGCCTACGCGCGCGTGAAGGACGTCCGCGCGCTCGCCGCGGTCATCGGGGAGGAAGAGCTCACGCCGCTCGACAAGATCTACATCGATTTCGGAAACCGCTTCGAGCGCGAGTTCATGAGCCAGGGAGAGTACGAAGACCGGACCATCGAACAGACGCTCAACATCGGCTGGAAAGTGTTGTCGAGCCTGCCCCGGGAGGAGCTGCACCGCATCTCCCAGGAAGAGATCGACATGTATTACGGGAAGTGAGACCGAACCGCCATGGCACGATTCGAAATGGCACCGACGAAATCGAACCTCATGCGGGTCAAGCGTGATCTCGGTTTCGCGCACGAGGGGTGGGAGCTCCTCGATCAGAAGCGGAAGATCCTCGTCGTCGAGCTCATGGGGCTGATCAACCGCGCCGTCGCGGCTCAGGAAGAGGTCGAGAAGAAGCTCGTCCTCGCTTTCGCGGCGCTCGACCAGGCGACGCTTCGCATGGGACGGCGCGACCTGACGCTCTTGGCGCTCGGCACGCACATCCACGCCGACATCAAGTATACGGAGCGGCGGGTCATGGGCGTGTCGATCCCGAAGATCAGGGTCAAATTCGACGACAAATCCCCGTACGTCGCCGCGACGGAAAGCAGCATCTGGGCGGACGAGGCGAATCTGCGATTTCGCGAGGTTCTCAAGCTCATCGGCAATCTCGCCGAGGCGCGCATTTCGCTCATGCGTCTGTCGCGAGAGGTGTCGAAGACGATCCGCCGCGTCAACGCTCTCGAGAAGATCTTTATTCCCGATTACGAGGAAACGTTGAACTACATCATCATGGCGCTCGACGAAATGGACCGGGAGGCGTTCTTCATCAACAAGCTCATCAAAGAGCATCTCCAGAAGCGGAAAGAGGGGGCGCAATGACCAGAGAGGTGAGGCACCTCGGCAAGATTCTCCTGTACATGCACGGGAGCGAATCCTCGATCATCGCGGCCAAACTTGCCATCGCCCTTGCGAAGAAGTACGACTGCCTGCTCGCGGCGATCTACGTAGTGAACGATAACCTGCTCGCCGAGCTCCTCGCCGAGAAGATTATCGTCCCGGCGGAGAAAGCGGACTTCGAGCGCGCGCTCGAGGAGGACGGGCGGCACTACCTGAACTACGTGACGAAGCTCGCGGAGCCGAAGGGGCTCGCGGTCGAAACCAAGCTCATGAAGGGGGTCGTCCACAGCATGGTCGCCGAGGAGGTCAAGCGCGGCAGGTACGATCTCCTCATCCAGGGGGAGCTCGGCGAGGTCCTCAGTCTCCGGGATGCCCTCTACGAAGAGGGGGAGCGCATTCTCCGCGAGGTCAGCTGTCCCGTGCTCGTCGCGCGCGGCAAGGAAAAGGTCGAGAAGATGTACTACGAGGCGTAGCGCTCCTGCGGGAGCCGCTCCCGCGAACGAGAGCGTTGCGTGAACGATTGACGTTGATTATGTTTCGCACAGGGTTCCGGGCGTCCGCTCTGCCGCCCGAGGAGGCATAAACGATGAAAATCGCCCAATATATCACACCCGCGCGCGTGAAGCTCGGGCTCGACGGCGACACGAAGGAAGAGGTCATCGAGGAGCTCGTTTCGCTCCTCGCCGATACGCACAAGGTGACCGATGCCGACGCAGTCTACGATGCGGTGATGAACCGGGAGCGCCAGGGCTCGACCGGACTCGAAAAGGGCGTCGCCATTCCTCACGCGAAATCGGACGCGGTCAAAAAGCTCAGCGTGGTTCTCGGCATCTCCCGCGACGGCGTCGACTTCGGGTCGCGGGACGGGAGGAACGCGCATCTCTTCTTCCTCATGGTCGCCCCGACGTCCGAATCCGGTCCGCACGTGCAGGCCATCGCCAAGATCGTGAAGATGATCAAGCTCGATAAATTCATAAAGAAACTCGTCGACGCGAAGTCGCCGGACGAGGTGGTCGAGGCGATTTCCCGTGTCGAAAACGGCGAGGATATGGGATGAGCCCGTGCGAGCGCGCGCAGTTCCCCTGTGATCTCTCGTGATGGACAACCGTTCGACCGATACGGTCATTGGCTACTACGGCTTTCCTCGGCGGAAGGTGCTCCGCGAGGCGCGGGAGCGCTTCGGGCGCGAGCTCCGGCTCGTGGACCTCGACGTGGACCGGGGGGCGAGCGATTCGGGGATTCTCCCCTCGACGACCTGCCGGATCATCACGAACATCGTGGACAACGCGGTGGATCTCGGCGCGCGGCTCGTTAGGATAGTGGCCGCGGTCGGGGAGGACAAGTGCGACCGGGGCCGGCACGCGGCGTTTCTCCTGCGGCGGCTCGGATTCAACGTGATCGAGTCGCGATTCCCCGACGACGAGCTCGAGAACCGGCCCCTTGTTATCTCCCGTTCGCGGCTTCCCCTGAGGGAGAAGATCGACCGGATCATGGCCACGGTCGTCGACCCGGCCGCGCCGGCCGCCCCCCTCGCGGCGTGCGAGCCGACGCACGGCTTCTGGGGAGTGCCGCCGCACGATTTTCGCATTCTCGATCTCTTTCCGGAGACGACCCACGCCTACGGGTGGGTGCGCTGCGTCGAGGCGGGGCGCCCGTCCGACGTCGATCTCGAGTGCCGGGTCGACGAGGGGGTGCCGACCGTCTTTTTCACGCAGAGCTTCTGCGCGAAGCAGGACCTCGCGCATTACCTCGCGGAGAGACACCGGGGGCTCGCGATCGATTGCCACCGGGAGATCAACGATTCGATTCTCGCGAAGGTCGAGGCCTTCGTGAAGCTGTCGTGAGCCGTAAGGGGGGCGCGTGAAGATAGCCGACTGCGGAAGCACGTGGACGAAGATTCTCGATCCCGCGTCGGGCGCCCTCGAGATCATCACGACGAAGGATCTCGTGCGGCGCGCGGACGCTCGCTTCGAGGTCGCGACGGGCCACTGCGGGCGCGGCAGGTGCAGGATCTACCGGAACGAGCTCATCGCGCTTGCCGAGGGGGGACTTTCCCTCGTCGACGAAGAGGATTTTTCCCTTGTCGACGTCGGGGGGCGGGATATAAAGTACGTGCGGCTCAAAGGGAGAAAGGTGGAAAAGCTCGACTGGAATCTCGCCTGCGGCTCGACGACGGGGGCGACGCTCGAGCTCCTCGGAAACTATTACGATATCGATTTCTCGACGCTCTCCGCCTCGGACCGGTGGGTGAACGTCACGTGCGGCGTGTTCGGGATGGAGCGCGTGCTCGAGCAGATCGCAGTCGGCGTCTCCCCCGAGGAGAGCGTGGCGATGTTCCTCCACGGCCTCGTGCGCAACGTGATTGATTTCGTGGGGAGGCCGGCGCATTTCTACCTTTCGGGAGGCTTCTGCGAGAATCCGTGCTTCATGCGGACCGCCGAACGCTACTCCCGTGTGACGCCCCTCGGAAGAACGGTCCTTCTCGAAGGCTTGAAGAAGGTGCTCGAATGAACATGACGAATGCGCGTCTCGCGCGGACATTCGCGGTCTTTGCGCTTTGCGTTCTCGCGGCCCTCCCGCTGTCTTCCTGTCTCTTCATGCATCGCGGCTCTCCCGCGCGTCTGGATCTCGCGGAAGACCGCTCGAACGCCGGTCTCACGGTCGCGGCGCGATTCGCGACGGCGGGGGACGACGTTCCCGGTTTCTTCCTGAAGCTCATGCCCGATAGCGGCGTCGCGGCCGTGCGCGTCGCGATTCGCAACGACGGCACCGGGCCGCTCGTCATTCACAGCGCAAACGGTCTCAAGGCGGGGCCGGGCTTCGAGGGCTTCGCGCTCTCCATGAACGGGAACACGTATCTCCCGCTCCACCCGAAAGACGTTGTGGCGCGGCTCGTCGGGCCGAAGAAGGCGGGGCGATACAAGAGGCACGGCATCGCCGGCTATGTGTTCTCCACCTTCGTTCCCCCGGTCGCGGTGTATTTCATTTACAACGACGTGGATATCGGCAGATTCTACCGGCCGATCTTCAATCGTTCGCTCTATCCGGCTCTCGAGGACGGCATGTTCGAGCCGGTGCGGATCGAGCCGAAGCAGGAGGTGAGCGCCTACCTCTACTTCGCGCTCCCGAAGAAGGCGCGAAACGAACCCTGCGATCTCCTCGTGCGCGCGTGCGCGAGCGTCGAGACGCACTATTCCCTGAAGGGCTCCGATTTCCGGTTCTCGCGAGACGAGCTGCCGCTCGCGAGCGATCTGTCCGGCGCGGCCGGGGGCCTCGAGCCGGGTGAGCCGCCGCACCAGGCGAACTCGTGCGACGCTCCCTACGGATTCATCTTCGCGCTCGGGGAGAACGCGCGATCGCTCGGGCAAGGCCTCTATTTCTCGCATGTCCGTTCGCTCGATCCCGCATCCGACAGCCTGTGGACCCTCGTCGCGCCGGTGACGGCAAAGTCGGCCGTGATCGCGGACGCCTCATGCATCGGGTCGCTCGCCGCCTGCGCGGTCAATTTCAAATCGAAATCGAAGGTGTACTTCGTCCAGTGCGCCGAGGCGCCGAGCGTTTTCGAGGAGCAGCATTTTTCACGGGCCGTCCGGCGCGTGTTCCTGCACACGGGTGGTGCGTTCGTCGTCACCGACGACGGCGTCTGCCATCCATTCGACGGTGTCTCCCATACGTGGGGCCGCGGGATCAAGCTCGGGACCGACGTCGAGGATGCGGGCCTCATCGGCGGACGTTTGTTCGCGTTCCTCAAGAACGCCACCCTCAATGTCTTCGGCGTTTCCGGCGATGCGCCCTTCGCGCTCCTCGAACGGCGCG
>DATCCP010000267.1:0-6846 GCA_036511215.1 Candidatus Krumholzibacteriaceae bacterium | reverse complement strand
GCCGTGCCGCCGATGTGGAACGTGCGCATCGTCAACTGCGTGCCGGGTTCGCCGATCGACTGCGCCGCGATGACCCCGACCGCCTCGCCGAGGTCGACGAGCTTGCCGGTCGCGAGGTTGCGGCCGTAGCAGAAGGCGCATGCACCGCGCTTCGCCTCGCACGTGAGCACGCACCGGAGCTTGACCTTCTCGACGCCGCGCTCCTCGATCTCGGTGGCGATGTCCTCGTCAACGAGCGTGTTGGCCTTGCAGATCGTCTCGCCGGTCTGCGGATCGATGATGTCGTCGACGACGACGCGGCCGAGAATGCGGTCGCTGAGGGCCTCGATGATCTCCTCGCCCTCCTTGAGCGCCTGCGTGTCCATTCCCATGATCGTGCCGCAGTCGTATTCCGTTATGATGACGTCCTGCGCGACGTCGACGAGGCGGCGCGTGAGATAGCCGGCGTCCGCTGTCTTCAACGCGGTGTCGGCGAGACCCTTCCGCGCGCCGTGCGTCGAGATGAAGTACTGCAGCACGGTCAGGCCTTCCTTGAAGTTCGCCGTGATGGGCATCTCGATGATCTCGCCGATGCCTCCCGTGATGCGCTTCTGCGGCTTCGCCATGAGGCCTCGCATGCCGGCGAGCTGGCGGATCTGCTCCTTGTTGCCTCGCGATCCCGAGATCGCCATCATGTAGATCGGATTGAAGCCCTCGCGGTCCTTGTTGAGCGTCTCGAGCATCGCGTCGGCGACGTTGTTCGTCGCGTGAGTCCACGTGTCGATGATCTTGTTGTAGCGTTCGCCGTCCGTGATGATGCCGTCCTTGTACTGCTTCTGGATCCGGTTCACCTCTTTCTGGGCGACGGCGATGAGATGCGGCTTCTCGGCGGGAACGACGATGTCGTCGATCGAGATCGTGATGCCGGCGCGCGTCGCGTAGCTGAAGCCGAGATCTTTGAAGCGTTCGAGGAAGCGCACGGTGCGGCGGTTCCCGAGCCGCTTGTAGCAGGCGCCGATGAGCTCGGCCAGCGTCTTCTTGTCGAAGATCTCGTTTATGAAGCCGAGCTCCTCCGGAATCTCCCTGTTCGCGATGACGCGGCCGACGGTCGTCGTCACCATCTCGCCCTCGATGCGCACCTTCACCTTCGCATGGAGATCGATCGTGTCGTGATCCCACGCCGAGATGAGCTCGTCCGTGTTGAAGAAGGTCTTGCCCTCACCCTTCGCCCCGTTCTTGAGCATCGAGATGTAGTAGAGGCCGAGCACCATGTCCTGCGTCGGGGAGGCCAGCGGCGCCCCGTTGGCGGGGGACAGCACGTTATTGGACGCGAGCATGAGCGTGCGTGCCTCGAGCTGCGCCTCGTACGACAGCGGCACGTGCACCGCCATCTGGTCGCCGTCGAAGTCGGCGTTGAAGGCCGTGCAGACGAGGGGGTGGATCTGGATCGCCTTGCCCTCGATGAGGAGCGGCTGGAAGGCCTGGATGCCGAGGCGATGGAGCGTCGGGGCGCGGTTGAGAAGCACCGGGTGATCCTTGATGATCTCCTCGAGAATGTCCCACACCTCGGGGCGCTCGCGCTCGACGAGCTTTTTCGCGCTCTTCACCGTCTGGACGTACCCCTTCTCCTCGAGCTTGCGGATGATGAAGGGCTTGAAGAGCTCGAGCGCCATCGATTTCGGCAGCCCGCACTGGTGAATCTCGAGCTCCGGGCCGACGACGATCACCGAGCGGCCCGAGTAGTCAACGCGCTTGCCGAGGAGGTTCTGGCGGAAGCGTCCCTGCTTGCCTTTGAGCATGTCGCTGAGGCTCTTGAGCGGCCGGTTGCCTTGGCCGCGGACCGCGCGGGAGCGGCGGCTGTTGTCGAAGAGCGCGTCGACCGCTTCCTGGAGCATCCGCTTCTCGTTGCGGAGGATGACCTCCGGCGCGCGGATCTCGATGAGCTTCTTGAGCCGGTTGTTGCGGTTGATGACGCGCCGGTAGAGGTCGTTGAGGTCGCTCGTCGCGAAACGCCCGCCCTCGAGCGGCACGAGCGGCCTGAGGTCCGGCGGCAGCACCGGGATGACGTCGAGGATCATCCACTCGGACTTGTTCTTGCTCTGCCGGAACGCTTCGACGACCTTGAGACGCTTGAGAACGTCCTTCTTGCGCTGGACTGAGGTCTCGACCTTCGACTGCGCGCGGAGATTGATCGCGAGCTCCTCGATGTTGATCACCTTGAGGAGGTCCCGGATCGCCTCGCCGCCCATCTTGGCGACGAACTCCTTCCCCTGGTCCATGAGCTCGTTGTACGTCTCGTCGTCGATGAGCTCCTTGAACTTGAGGTCCGTGTTCCCCGGGTCGAGGATGATATGCGATTCGTAGTAGAGAACGCGCTCGAGGTTGCGGACGGTCATGTCGAGCATGTAGCCTATGCGGCTCGGCACGCCCTTGAGGAACCAGATATGGGCGACGGGGACGGCGAGCTCGATATGCCCCATTCGTTCACGCCGGACGCGCGAGTGCGTGACCTCGACGCCGCAGCGATCGCAGATGACGCCGCGGTAGCGGATGCGTTTGTATTTGCCGCAGGTGCACTCCCAGTCCTTCACCGGCCCGAAGATGCGCTCGCAAAAGAGCCCGTCTTTCTCCGGCTTGAAAGAACGGTAGTTGATGGTCTCTGGCTTCGTGACCTCACCGTAGCTCCACTGGCGTATCACCTCGGGAGACGCGAGCTGGATCCGCATCGCCTTGATGTCGGTGGGCTTGTTACGATCCTTTTCAAAAAGGGTGGTGTACAATGGTTACCTCCGGCGGAAACCGTTCACCGTTATTCCTTCTCGATCTTTTCGAGCTGCACGTCGAGACAGAGGCTCTGGAGCTCCTTGATGAGCACATTGAACGACTCGGGGAGCCCCGGCTCCGGTGCGTTCTCTCCCTTCACGATCGCCTCGTAGATCTTGCTCCGGCCGGCGACGTCGTCCGATTTCACCGTGAGGAGCTCCTGGAGGGTGTAGGCGGCGCCGTACGCCTCGAGCGCCCACACTTCCATCTCGCCGAAGCGCTGACCGCCGAACTGGGCCTTGCCGCCGAGCGGCTGCTGCGAGACGAGCGAGTACGGCCCGATCGAGCGCGCGTGGATCTTGTCGTCCACGAGGTGTGAAAGCTTCATCATATAGATCTCGCCGACCGTGATCGGTTCGTCGAACAGCTCGCCGGTCATGCCGTCGAAGAGCTTGATCTTGCCGCTCTCCGGAAGCCCCGCCTCGGCCAGGAGCTTCTTGATTTCATCGATGGTGGCGCCGTTGAACACGGGGGTCGCGACCTTGAATCCGAGCTTCTTGACGGCCCATCCAAGATGCGTCTCGAGGATTTGCCCGACGTTCATTCGGCTCGGCACGCCGAGCGGATTGAGGATCATCTGGATCGGCGATCCGTCCGGCAGGTGCGGCATGTCCTCCTCCGGCACGATGCGGGAGACGACGCCCTTGTTGCCGTGGCGTCCCGCCATCTTGTCGCCGACGGACACCTTGCGTTTCCGCGCGACGTACGTCTTCACGAGCTTGCTCACGCCCGGCGGCAACTCGTCGCCGCGCATGATGCGTTCGCTCTCTTTTTCGTAGTTGCTCTCGACCTTTTCTATGGCGCGCGCCGCCGCCTCCATGAGGGACTGGATCCGCCGATCGACCTTCGAGTCCTTCACGACCGGAAGCCCCCAGTGGAGATGGTCGACGTCGATGCTCTTGAGCATCTTCTCGGTGATCTTGCGCCCGCCGCGGGCGAGGACCTCGCCCGTCTCGGCGTGAATGAGCTTCTCGGAGGTCTGCCCGATCATGAGCTTCTCGAGGCGCTCGCGCCGTTTTTCCTTGATATGCTGGATCCCGAGGTCGCGCTGGTGCTGGAGCTCGAGCAGTTTCTTCTTCTCGTGGCTCTTCGCCCGCTCGTCCCGCTCCTTGCGGGAGAATATCTTGATGTCGACGACGATGCCGTCCATGCCCGGGGGCGCCTTGAGGCTCGCGTCGCGCACGTCTCCGGCCTTCTCGCCGAAGATCGCTTTCAGCAGCCGCTCCTCCGGGGTGAGCTCGGTCTCCCCCTTCGGCGTCACCTTCCCGACGAGGATGTCCCCCGCCTTCACGTGGGCGCCGATGCGCACGATGCCGTCATCGTCGAGATTGGCGAGCATCTCCTCGCTCACGTTCGGGATCTCGCGCGTGATCTCCTCCATCCCGGCCTTCGTGTCGCGAACCTGCGTCTCGAACTCCTCGATGTGGATCGACGTGAACGTGTCGTCCTTGACGAGCTTGTCGCTGATGATGATCGCGTCCTCGAAGTTGTACCCGCGCCACGGCATGAAGGCGCACAGTACGTTGCGGCCGAGCGCGAGCTCGCCGTTCCGCGTGGCGGAGCTGTCCGCGATCACCTCGCCCTTCCTGACCTTCTGCCCGACCTCGACGATCGGTTTCTGGTTGACGCAGGTGTCCTGGTTCGAGCGCTGGAACTTGATGAGCTTGTACTCGTCGACGCCGCCGAATCCCGAGAAATCCTCGAGATCCTCGTCCTCTTTCTTCCCGCCGTAGCTGATGAGAATCTGGTTCGCCGTCACCGCGTCGATCCTGCCCGCGCGCCGCGCGATGCAGAGGACGCCCGAATCGTAGGCGACCTTCCCCTCGAGGCCCGTTCCGACGAGCGGCTCCTCCGACTTGATGAGGGGCACGGCCTGCCGCTGCATGTTGCATCCCATGAGCGCGCGGTTCGCGTCGTCATGCTCGAGGAACGGGATCAGGGCCGCCGCGGCGCTCACGAGCTGGTTCGGGGAGACGTCCATGTACTGGACCTCTTTCGGGTCGACGAGGACAAAATCCCCCCGGTACCGCGCCATGACGACGGGCTCGGTGAACCGGCGATGCTTGTCGAGCTTCGCGTTCGCGTGGGCGATGATCCAGTTGTCCTCCTGGTCCGCCGAGAGCATGTCGGTCTCGTCCGTCACGAGGCCGCTCTTCACCTTCCGGTACGGCGTCTCGAGGAACCCGAACTGGTTCACCCGCGCGTAGGTCGCGAGCGAGGTGATGAGGCCGATGTTCGGGCCTTCCGGCGTCTCGATCGGGCACATGCGCCCGTAGTGCGTGTAATGAACGTCGCGGACCTCGAACCCCGCGCGCTCGCGCGTGAGGCCGCCCGGGCCGAGGGCCGAGAGGCGCCTCTTGTGCGTAAGCTCGGCGAGCGGATTCGTCTGGTCCATGAACTGCGACAGCTGGCTCGACCCGAAGAACGACTGGATCACGGCGCTGATCGTGCGCGCGTTCACGAGGTCGTACGGGGTCGGGCTCTCCGTCTCCTGGATCGTCATGCGCTCGCGAATGATCCGCGCCATGCGCGCGAGCCCCACGGAGAACTGGTTCGCCAAGAGCTCTCCCACGGAGCGCACCCGGCGGTTGCCGAGGTGATCGATGTCGTCGACGGGGCCGTCGACCTCCTTGAGGTGAATGAGGTTGGCCACGACCGCGACGAAGTCCTTCTCGGTCAGCGTCGTCGTGTCGATCGGCACGTCGATCCCGAGACGGCGGTTCATCTTGTGGCGGCCGACCTTCTCGAGGTTGTACCGCTTCGGATTGAAGAAGAGCCGGTCGAGGAGCGCCTTCGCCGTGTCGGCGTTCGGGGGATCCCCCGGACGCATGAGGTTGTACAGACGCTTGAGGGCCTCTTCCGCGTTCGAGGTGGGATCCTTCTCGATCGTCTTGAGGATGACGTCTTCCTCGATGTTCCCTTCCTTCACGACGAGAACGATCTTGGCGACCTTCGCCATCTTCATCTTCTCGAGCAGGTTCTCGGTTATGGGTTTCCCCGCCTCGAGGATCACCTCTCCCGTCTCGCGGCTCACGACGTCCTCCGCGACGACGCGCCCGACGACGCTCGTGTCCTTCTTGCTCGTCCGCGTGGAGAGATCGAGGACCTCGGTCCGGTGGAAGAGCTTGATGATGGCGCTGTTGGGCTCGAATCCCATCGCCTTGAGGAGTACCGTGACGGGGATCTTCCGGCGGCGATCGATGTAGACGTACATGATGTCGTTCACGTCGATCGTGAATTCGACCCACGATCCCCGGTACGGTATAATGCGGGCGTTGAAGAGGCGCTTTCCGTTCGGATGAAAGTCGTCGTCGAACACGACGCCCGGCGAACGGTGGAGCTGGCTCACGATCACCCGCTCGGCGCCGTTGATGATGAAGGTTCCCATCTCGGTTATCAGGGGTATCTCGCCGAGGTACACCTCGCTCTGGATGATGTCCTTGATAACGTGTTCGCCTTCCTGGTTCTCGCGCACGACGAGACGCAGCGCCGCCTTGAGGGGAGCCGCGAACGTGAGATCGCGCTCCTTGCATTCCTCGACGACGTACTTCGGCTCGCCTATGGAGTACCCGAGGTACTCGAGCGTGAATTCACCGCGCGCGGAAACCACCGGAAAAACGGAGTGGAACACCGACTCGAGGCCGATGACCTCCCGTTTGTCCATCGGAACGTTGCGCTGCAGGAAGCGTTCGTACGACGCGAGCTGCACCTCAAGGAGATGCGGGATCTCCACCACCTGCGGAATCTTGGCAAAATCTCTTCGCTCAGGCACCGTGATCATTGAAAATGATCCCTCCTGTTACCGGCCACTGCCGGCTTTGCTGAGCTACTTTATCTCGACGACGCCGCCGACTTCCTCGACCTTTTTCTTGATGTCTTCTGCTTCTTGCTTGTTGACGGCCTCTTTGATCGGCTTCGGCGCTTCCTCGACGAGCTTCTTCGCCTCGATGAGGCCGAGGCCCGTGATCGCGCGGACGACCTTGATGACCTGGATCTTGTTCGGACCGATCTCCTTGAGCGTCGGGGTGAACTCGGTCTTCTCCT
>DATCCP010000266.1:0-3268 GCA_036511215.1 Candidatus Krumholzibacteriaceae bacterium | reverse complement strand
CCCGCCGCCGAGCCCCGCACCGGAAGGAATCCCCTTATCGACCCGGATCCTCACGCCCGCCCTCAGGGCCGCCCTCGCGATAATCAGCCGCGCCGCCCGGTGGCACAGGTTGTCCTCGTTCCAGGGAACTGCCGCGTCCTCTCCCTCCACGGTCACACCCGACGGTGCCTTCTCGATCGTGAGCTCGTCCCACAGGGACACCGGCTGATAGAAGGTCTCGATCTCGTGATAACCGTCGTCACGAAGGCCGATCACGTCGAGGTACAGGTTGAGCTTTGCGGCCGCGAGAATTTTCATCGAAGTACCGAACCGGTTTGTTTCGGTGCCGCTCGATTCATCGAGAACGCGAGCGATAGCTCTGCCAGAGCTCTCCCCACTCGGTCGCCATGAATCGAGCGATCTTGCCGCGACCGACGGTCGGATACCAGAACGCGTCGTGGTAGAGGTTCGACGCGAGCGGCGCCCAGAACACGAGCGGCGAGTGAAGCGCGATCTTCTCGAGGAATCGCAGCGGGCCGATCCGGAGCATCTGGTCTCCCCAGATAACGAAGCTGCGTTTCGATTTGAAGTGGAAATTGATCTCGCCGATGTCCGCTCCCGCCACCTCGATCCGCTCGATCCGCGCCTCGCCGAGTCCCCGCTCGGTCGCCATGCGCAGGTACGGGATCGACATCGGATCGAAGCCCATGATCTTCGCGGCGACCGCGTCGATCGCGACCGAGTCGGCGCTCGCGAGCACTATGTTCCCGGCGAACGGCTCCATCGTGCGGGGGCCCGCGCCGTTGCCGCAGACGGTGCCGTCCATCACGGCGAATACGTTCGGATGGAGCTCGCGCTGCATGATGAGGAGATCGACGAGCACCTCGTGGATGTGCTTGTGCGCGTAGTGGCGCACCTCTTTGAGGAGACCGCCGAACGCGTTCTTGACGGCGCCCGTCGTGATCGAGTGGCCGTGCGTCTTCACGGTCGGGAGGTGGAGAATGTCCCTCCCTTCGAACATCGCGGGAATCTCGATCCCTTTGGGGAAAAGCTCGTGGAGCCTCAGGAGCGGCTCCCGGAACCGGTGCACCTTCCACTCGACCTCCGGCAACGGAGTGAAGCCGAGCCCGTACTTCTCGAGCACGGGAAGCCACAGGTTGTTCGCGGCCCCCTTGCGCGGGTTCGTGACGACCGTTTTGTTCTCGATCGGAAGCACCTGGTCCTTCCGGTACCCGTGAGAGAGGAGATACCTCACGACGCCCTCGAGCTGCCACGGCTGGCTCGAGCAGGCGGGAAAGTACTTCGTCCAGGAGAGGTTGAGCTTGAGGAGCAGCTCGCGCTGCGCGGTGAGATGCCTCGGAGCCCCGGCGAGATCCATCGCTCGTCCGATATCGTCGAGAACTGCTGCGGGTGTCGTTCGTACGACCGCGACCGTTGATGCCATGAATCAAACCCCGTTTGTCAGACGCGCCACAGGATCCAGATCACCGTCAGAAACCAGAGGAACACCGTTATGAGGATCGACTTTTCGGTGAGGAGCACTCCCGACGGATCCCCTCCCTCGTTCCTGCTGTACACGATATAAAGATACCGCATGATGCCGAACACGACGAACGGAATCGTATAGACGAGGTTGCTCGTGCCGAACTTCTCGACGGTCGCGGGCCAGATCGTGTAGATCGAATACGAGACGACCGCCGACGTCGCCGAGAGACCGACGAGCTGGTCGAGGAGCCGCACCGAGTAGTACTGGAGCGAATGGCGGTGCGCCGAGGCCTCGCTGAGGAATTCGATCTCGTTCCGCCGCTTGCAGAAGGCGAGGAACAGCGAGAGGAACAGCGTGCAGATGAGGAGCCAGGGGCTGATCTCGATCCCGGGAACGCGCGGCTCGAGAACGGCCACGCCGGCCACCGCCCGGAGGAGAAAATTGAACGATATCGAGAACACGTCGAGAATCACGACGTTCCGCAGGAACATCGAGTAGGCCACGTTGACCGCCGTGAAGATGGCGGCCGCGGTGAAGAATTCCTTCCCGAGAAACCACGCGACGACGAGAAGCGCCGTCATGAGAACGACGGCGAACGGGAGCGCGTCCGCCGTGCGGAGGAGCCCCGCGGAGATGGGCCGGCGCCGCTTGACGGGATGCTCCCCGTCGCTTGTGCGGTCGAAGACGTCGTTGAGAATGTAGACGGCGCCCGACATGAGGCAGAACACGGCAAACCCGCAAAAGCTCAGATCGACGAGCGAGCGGTCGAAGAGGTGCCTCGAAAAAACGACGCCCGCGAAGAGGACGAGGTTCTTCGTCCACTGCCGGGGCCTCATCGAGAGAAGGATGTACCAGAGTTTCTTCATGCCCATATACTACGATTCTAGCACCGTGCGCGCAAATGTTCAAGCGACAGAGCCAGGTTCGCCCCGATAATGGCGTAGAGGAGCGTGACGACCTCGGCGTCGCCGAAGTTCCACTCGAAGAGCCCGTTCACGATGAACCCGGCGAGCGCCGCAATCGAGCCCACGACGAAGGCGCGCTCGCCCGGCGGGAGGTCGAGCCTCAGGTTGCGGGCCATGAGCCGGAAGAACGAAACGAGGAGAATGACAAAGGCGGCGAGCCCGACGATCCCCATCTGCACCGCGATCTGAAGGAAATCGTTGTGCATGTGCCCGTGAACGTACACGGCGCCGGGGGGCATGTGATCCCGGTAGACCTCGGCGAGGTCCATGGTGCCGACGCCGATGACCGGATGCTCCTTGAATATGACCGCACCGCCACGCAGGAGCTCGAGCCGCTGGACGTTCGTCCGATAGCTCGGGTCCCATATGCTCGCGACGCGCGCACGGTACGGCGCGGGAAGAAGAATGACGAAGATCACGAGCGCCGCGGCAAACGGCACGAGCAGCCTCCTCCCGAGAAAGGCGAGGATGATGACGACCGAGACGAGCGCGCCGACCCACGAGCTGCGGGTGAAGCTGTAGAAGAGCGCTGCGACCGTCGCGAGCACGCCGAGGCCCGAGGCGATCCGGAGCCTGAGCGAGGCGCGGGACCCCACGGCCTCCGCGAGGAAGAGCGACGAGAGAATAAGGAGGATCCCCCCGTAGGTCATCGCCGTCGAGAACGATCCGTGGGTTCTCCCGAGGGTTCCATGCCCTTTCCCGAGGAGGTAGAGAACGATTCCGTAGATTGCGCTTCCCGTTCCCGAGACGAGGAGCAGCGTGAAGAGCCGTCTGCGGAGCTTCGGATCGCCCGCCAGATACGCAAACGTATACACGGCGCTCATGAGGAGCAGGTTCT
>DATCCP010000265.1:0-5149 GCA_036511215.1 Candidatus Krumholzibacteriaceae bacterium | reverse complement strand
GATCTCGGGGTAGTGCGGCGGATAAGCCGCGTCTCGACGGGCTTTCTGCAGGATCAAAATTCGTGGATATTCCTTCCGGAAATGGTAGAGTACTATGTCTCGAACGATGGAAAGAGCTTCACGCCGGTCGCAAGATCGGCGCGGAGGCTCCCGGCGAGAGAAGATGGCGCGCGCATCGAGAACGTCTCGTCGGGAGCGATCGGGAAGAGTGCGCGGTACGTGCGCGTTCACGCGGTGAACATCGGGCTCTGCCCCGCGTGGCACGAGGGGGCGGGGGGGAAGGCCTGGATCTTCGCCGATGAGATCGTCGTCGAGTGACGGGTGAATTCGCGGCCAGGCGGCGGATGCCTCGGGCGCGGAACGACAGGAACATGAAGATCATCGTCGCACTTCCGTATGCCCCCTGGCCGATCACGAAGGGCACCGACCGGCTCATCATGAACCTGCTTCACGGGCTCGCGTCGCGCCACGACGTCGTGCTCGTCACGATGGCGCTGAGCCGGGGGGAGCTCGAGCGCCTTCACGAGATCGAAAGGCCCCGGATCGCCGTTCGCGCCATCCTCGCGTCGAACAAGAGGAGCGTCTTTCACCGGGCCTTCTACAAGGCGAGAAATATCGCCGTGGCCGCGCTCACCGGCGTGAGCGCTCAAGTCAGCTACGCGGCGCCCGAGCAGCTCTTGAGGCTCATCGCGGATACCGCGACGAACGAGAAGGCCGATCTCGTCCTCGCCTCGTACTGGCATCTCTACCGCTTGCCCGACCGCATCAAGGGCGCGAAGCTCGTTCTCGTCACGCACGATCTCGACTTTGTCGTGAATGCCGGGAGGCTCGCGGCGCTCGGAGGAATAGCCCGATTCGCGGCGTCGGTCCGGCTTCGCGCGCTCGAGCGCATCGAGGCGAAGGCATACAAACGCTACGACACAATACTCACCGTCACCCCGTCCGACGCGGAGGTCCTCGCCCGGTATCCGGTCGCCGCGGGCAAAGCTGTACGGGCCTTGCCGCTCGCGCTCGACCTCGCGGAGTTCAACCCCGCGGCGTTCAGACGCGAGAAGAACAAGGTGCTCTTCATGGGCTCGTTCTATTCCGATTTCAACCGGGACGCCCTCCACTATTTCACGGGCGAGGTGCTTCCTCTCGTTCGCGCGAAGAAGCGCGGCGTGCGCCTCGAAGTGGTGGGGCGGGGGGTGACGGGCGGCATGCGCGCCTCCACGGGGCCGGATGTCTCGTTCACGGGCGGCGTGGAAGATATCAGGCCCTATCTCGGCTCGTGCGCGGTGATGGTCCTTCCGCTCCGATTCTGCGGCGGCGTTCGCATTCGCATGATGGAGGCGGCCGCGATGGGCACCCCGGTCGTGAGCACGCAGGCGGGCGTCGCCGGGATGGGGCTTGTGGCGGGGAGAGACTACCTCGAGGCCGGCTCGAGCGCGGAGATGGCGCAGGCCATCCTTCGCCTGCTCGACGACGGCGAGGAGGCCGCGAGAGTCGGAGCGAACGCGCGCCGCTGGGCCGAGGCGACCATTTCGATGGAGAGCTATCCGAGACGGCTCGATGAGCTGTTCGGCACGATCCTGCCCGGGACAGCGGGCCCGGCAAAGATTCCGCCGCCTGCCTGAGCTGCCTCTCTCCTTACACGCCCGGTCAGTGCTGTTCCGACCTGCCGAGCGTGCCCTGCGCCGCGATCGTTCCGGCGGCCGTGGGCTTCCCCTTGAGAATCCATTCGAAGGCGACTCCTATCAGCGCTCCCGCGGCCGGGCCGACGATATAGATCCACGTCGTCGTGAGATCGCCGCGGACGAGGTCGGGGGCAAACGACCGCACCGGATTCATCGAGGCGCCGCTTATCGGCTCCGCCCAGAGCGCGCAGAGAGCGATGTAGCCCCCCACCGCGATGGCGCCGTTCGCGCCGACGTTTCGCGCTCCAGACGCCGTGCCCAAAATCGTATTCACGAGGCCGGCCGTGAGCACTACCTCCATCGCGAGCGCCTGGCCGGCGCCGATCGCGTGTCCCGGCACGGTCGCTCCGAGCGCCCCGGCTCTCCCGAACATGGCCCTGAGGAAGAGCGCCGCCGCGATACCGCCGACTGTCTGCGCGGCTATGTACGCGGGAACGCGCCGCCACGGGAAATTGCGCCGGACTGCGAAGGCGAACGTGACGGCGGGGTTCAAATGGGCCCCGCTCACATCCCCCATGAAGTAGATGATCGCCATCACCATGAGCCCGGGCGCGATGAGGATCTGGCCCTGCGTGACGGCTCCCCCGCTCACGGCGACGACGACGGCGCGGCCCGAGGCGACCATGACGAGAAGGAACGTTCCCCACATTTCCGCGAAAATGCGCCGCCACTCGAGCGTAGGATCCAGGAAGTCGGGCGACACCTGCTTCTGGATCATTCGCCGCTCTTCGGTGACGTTCGGCCGGTCTCTGTGAAAGATCTTCATGGCTGTCTCTCATCATAGTGAAGCGCTCGATATTTTGCCATCTTTTTGCCGCCTTTCTCGGGGACAGGTATTGTCTTGTCATGACGGGCGCCCCATAGTAGGATGAGGGACGTCAGGAGCAGCGAATCGAGAAACGTCAATTTCCACATACCGAATTGAGACGTCAGTGGTTCCACTTTTCTTCATAAGCCTGGGCGCCCTTCTCTACATCTACTTCGGTTATCCGCTGCTCCTGTGGCTCTGGAAGCTCCTTGGCGCAAAGCCCGTTATGAAGGGAGACATTCTCCCGACGGTATCCGTCCTGATCTCCGTCCATAACGAAGAAAGGCACATCGAAGAGAGGATCAGGAATCTCCTCGATGCGGATTACCCGCGGGACAAACTGGAGATCCTCGTCGGCTGCGACGGTTCCACGGACGGGACCCGGAAAATCGTCGAGCGCTTCGCCGGGGAGAATACGATCCGAGCGTGCCTCTCATCCGAAAGAATCGGGAAGCCCGCCATGCTCAACAAGCTCGCCAGCGAGGCCACGGGGGAAATTTTCGTATTCGCCGATGCGCGTCAGCGATTCGACAGCCGTGCGATCCGGGAGCTCGTGCGATGCTTCAACGATCCGGAAGTAGGGAGTGTGAGCGGGGAGCTGATACTCGAGGACCGCGGGGAGGGAACCGGCCGCGGTATGGGACTCTACTGGAGCTATGAAGTTTGGCTGCGGAGTATGGAAAGCGCCACGGCCTCGATGCTGGGGGCGACGGGTGCGATCTACGCCGTCCGCAGGGAGTTCTTCCATGGGCTGCCCGAAACCGTGCTTCTCGATGACATCTACACGCCCCTCACGGCGATCATGGCCGGGAAGCGGGCCGTGTTTGAGCCTGCGGCGCGCGCCTTCGACACTGTGTCCGAGACAGGGGAAAAAGAATTCACGCGCAAGGTCCGGACACTCGCCGGCAATTTTCAGATATTCTCGATGTTCAGGGAGGCGTTCAATCCTTTTCGAAGCCCCATCGCGTGGCAGCTTTTCTCCCACAAGCTCCTGCGACTTACGGTTTCCTATTTCCTCGTCCTGCTGTTCATTGCAAATGCCTTTCTCGCGGGACACAGCGTCGTGTATCGCGCGACGCTCGCCCTTCAGGTGATCTTCTACGTCATGGCGCTCGCGGGGTATCTCGTGGAACGCTCGAGGAGAGAGCTCGCGGGAGCCACGCGAATCCTCTACGTTCCCTATGAGTTCTGCGTTTTGAATGCCGCGGCGGTTGCGGCTCTGTTCAAGCACGTGTCAGGGGGCATCGACGTGAGGTGGAAGAAGTGAGCGCCTCGGGCTCGGGCCCGAGAAAGACAATGCTCGTCGCTTTTGTCGCGAGCCTGCTCGTGAGAATCGTCTATGTCCTGTCACTCCGCCAGTCGCCCTTTTTCAGCGGACTCATCGTCGACGCTCAGTGGCACGATCAATGGGCATGGGATTGGGCTCGGGGCGCCTGGAGCATGGGCGGACACGCCTTCTTCCGCGCTCCCCTGTATCCGTTTTTCCTCTCGCTCATCTATCGCGTGTTCGGGCACGATCTTCTGGCCGTGCGAATCGTGCAGGCGGTCGTGGGGGCGAGCACGGTGGCCGCGCTTGCTGGGTGCGGCTCCCGCATAGGGGGGAAGCGAATGGCGCTGTGGGCAGCCGCTATAGGCGCACTTTACGGACCGCTCATCTTCTTTGACGGAGAGTTGTTGATTCCGAACCTTCTCGTGGCGCTGCTCGCGTGGTCGTTGTTTTTTCTCGTTGCGGCGCCATCGCTCTACGCGGAGCTCCTTGCGGCGCTGTTTCTTGGCCTCGCCGTGATCGCCCGCCCCAATACGATCGTTCTCCTTCCGGTATTTCTCTACTTCGGTTGGAGCCGCCTTCGAAACGCGGAGCACGTTCGAAAAAGGCACCTCGTCTGGATGACGATCGTGGCGCTCATTCCCGCCGCCTGCATCACGCTCGTCAACGCGACGAAAGAGAAGACGTTCGTTTTTGTCGCGAGCCAGGGAGGCGTTAATTTCTACGCGGGGAATCACGCCCAGGCGACGGGGCGGACCATCGACATACCCGAGATGAAGAACGTGCAGACGGGGTGGTCCAATTTCGTGGAGGCGTCGCAGGAAGTGGCCGAGAAGGCCGAAGGCAGGCGGCTGAATTCGCGGGAGGTTTCGAACTACTGGCTCACGAAAGGGCTCGATTGGATCGTTTCCGCGCCCGGCGACGCCGCCGGCCTCACGCTGAAAAAGATTTACTACGTCGTGAACGCGTATGAAGTGCCGAACGAGCGCGATCTCTATTTCCACCGCCCGTTCCCGCTCAACCTTCTTTTGTGGAGACTTCCTTTCTTCGCCTTTCCCTGGGGGCTCATCTTCCCGCTCGCGGTGGCGGGGGCGCTCGTGGGGCGCCGGGACCGGGAGCGCAGGCAGGCGATAGGCGTCTTGACCAATTGGACCCTCGTCCTCGGACTGTTCCTGGTTCCGTTCTTCATAACGGCGCGATTTCGCATGGATATCGTTCCGGCCCTGATACTTCTCGCCGCCTATGCGATGTCGAACAGACAGCAAATGTTCAAGACCGCTCCTGTCGCGGTGGGGCTCGCGGCCCTCGTGCTCGTCAATACGAGTTTCTTCCAGGCCCGTGTCGACAACCCCGCCGAGGAGAAGGCGAAAATGGCAATGGCCCTGATCATGGAGAATC
>DATCCP010000264.1:0-4411 GCA_036511215.1 Candidatus Krumholzibacteriaceae bacterium | reverse complement strand
GAAGATCATGGTGGCCGGCAACGAAGCCAAGCTTGCCGACCTTCAGAAGGACGCGAAGGTCACTGTCGTATACAAGTACGATGGAAAGAAGAGAGTCGCGCTCGCGATAAAGTAGTAGAGACCCCGATAACCCCCAGAATGAGGCGCTCCGCTGATGGCGGGGCGCCTCATTCCTTTTCTGTCGATCCCGACCTGTGCCCGAATGGTAAGTCTTCGTCAATTGGCCCGCCGGTATTTAGAATCACGTAAATTTAAATATAACAATATGTTACGAATCTTTCCGGGGGGGGTGCGTGGTACGCTTCATGCTTGTACATTCAATATCAGGGACCTCTCCATTGACAACTTGGAGGTTATCACGTGAAGAACGTATTGATTCTGCTACTCATGGCGCTCTCGACCCTTTGCGCATGCAGCAGGGACGAGAGCCCTGTGAATATACCGAAACACCCTCCGGGGACGCCCGATGCATCTATCGTCGTCGCAAACTGCGATACGCTGAAGGCCGCGGTCGAGCGGTTCGCCTCGGAGAATGGCGGTATCTATCCGGCAAACGTCGATGTGGACACCTCGCTCGTGGGGCATACGGTGCTCGATCTCCTGCCCGCGGCCGGCCTCGAGAACCCGTTCACGAAGAGCAAGGAGGCGCCGGTGAATGGCGCCGCCGACAGCCCGGGCGAGGTCGGCTACGTCCCGGTGGCCCAGGACGGATGGAACGTCGGCTACGTCGTCACCGGCTTCGGGGCGGATGCGCTCGTCGCGGAGCTCTCGAACCTCGGCTCGCCCGAAGAGGCGAAGGTGATCGCAAACTGCTTCCTCGTCCGGCAGGCGGTCGAGGAAATCTACCGTTCGCGCGGTCAACTCTATCCCGGCGACAACCCGAGCGATGGATGGCCGTATCTCCATTTGGAGTCATCAATCGTGAACCCCTTTACGGAGCTCGACCAGCAGCCCGTGGGCCGGACCGCGAGCTCACCCGGCGAGATCGGATACGTTTTGATAGTGCAGCATGGCGTCAGGGTCGGCTATATCATAACCGGCTACGGTGCGAGCTCCGTCATTCTCGCGCTCACGAATCTCGGGTATTCGCGCGATCAGGCGGTTGTCGCATCGGGATGCCGAACGACGCAGCTCGCGGTCGAAGAGCATGCGGATGCTCACGGCGGCGTCTATCCGAGTTCGACGCCGTGCCCATCCGGAGTCGCGTATGAGGCGATTCAGAGCAACGGATGGGACATCGGATACGAGATCAGAGGCTCGGTGCAAGGCGCCGCGTTCGTCGAGCTCACGAACATCGATTCTCCGGAAGAGTTGTCGCTCCGGGTGAATTGCTTCATGCTGAAGCAATCGGTCGAAGCGTTTGCGGCGCAGAGCGGCGGAAGGTATCCCCTGGACCTTGACACGGACAAAACATCACTCGGTCAGACCGTCGTCGATCTTCTGCCTCGTGCCCATCCACTCGAAAACTCCTACACGGGGGCAGGCAGCAATCCGGTGAACCACTCGGCCACACTCCCGGGCGAGATAGGTTACGCCCTTGTTCATGAGTATCGCCCTCGGGACGGCCGATACATCCCTCCTGGCTACGTCATCACGGGTTTCGTGAACAGATGGGTCGAAGTCGCGATATCGAACATCGCGCTCAATCGCATAGATGCGATCGTGATGTCCCACTGCAGGACGGTGGAGCTCGCCGTCCAGCAGTTCGCCGCCCGCAACAACGGCGTGTACCCCTTTTGTGTGGACATAGGCACCACTCTCGACGGAAAGACCGTCGTCGATCTGTTGCCTGCCGGATGCAAGTTGGTGAATCCGGCGACCTGGTGTGCCAGTGAACCCGGGAACATGTCCGCGGCGAATCCGGGCCAGGTTGGCTACCTCCCGGTTTACCAGCATCACAGCAGTGTCGGTTACGCCATTACGGGCGTGGGCACCGAAAACGGCACGACGATCATGTACATCGTGAAGGAGCCGCCAATGCTAAGCAAACAATAGGCGGGGCGCGAAGCCGCGCGCCGCATATCCCGCCGGCCCCCGAAGAAATTGATTTACAAACGAATGCCTATCCTGATAATAGGGGCAGGTATCAGGGGGCAGAACATCGATGCAGAAGCGCCGAGCACGAACAACCGCTCGCAGCCGTCCCCCGGCCGGGGAGACGAGCGACCTCCGACGTCCCCGTGCAGCCGCCCCTTCCCGTCGAACCGAACCTTCAGGAGTTCCACAACAATCCGGTGGCACGAGAGAGAAAAAGGAGTTCAGGAGCATCACTGATCTCCTCCCGCTGCCGGTATTCGAGTGTGATCTGGAAGGCCGGCTCACTTACGCCAACCCCCGGGCATTCGAATGCTACGGATTCACGCAGGAGGATTTCGAGCGGGGAATGACGATGTTCGATACGCTCACCCCCGCCGATGGGCTCCGCGCGATGAGAGCTGCGCGGACTGTCCTCCCCGGCCGCCCGTCCCACGGCAACGAATATACCGCGCTACGCAAGGATGGAAGCACGTTTCCGATCGCAGTTCATACTTCGGCCATTATGCGCAACGGCAGAAAGGTCGGCATCAGGGGGATCGTAGTCGACATGACGGACCGCAAGCTCATCGAGAAAGAGCTCAAAGAAAGCGAGGAGCGGTTCAGGAATATCGTCGAGAAGGGCACTAATCTCTTTTACGTGCATTCCCCCGATCATGTCTTCACGTACCTCAGTCCCCAGGTCGAGGCAATACTCGGCTACAAACCGGAAGAGGCGCTCGTGCGATGGACCGATTTCGCCTCCGACAATCCGGTGAACGAACGTGCGTTTGAGCTTACTCAAAGGGCGATCGATACCGGCGAGCGGCAGCCCCACTACGAAGCCGAGCTCATCGCGAAGGACGGGCGCCGGGTATGGTTCGAGGTGAATGAAGCGCCGCTCGTTCGCGACGGGAAAACGGTCGCCATTATCGGCGCGGCACAGGACATCACCGAGCGCAAGCGGGCCGAAGATGCTCTGCGGCAGCGCCAGGCCAAACTCGACAGCATCTTCCGGGCCGCTCCGATCGGTATAGGCATTGACAAGAACCGCATCCTCATTGAGGTCAACGACCGGGTCTGCGAAATGACCGGCTACTCGAGGGACGAGCTCGTCGGAAAATCGTCCCGTATGCTGTACATGACGGATCAGGAGTTCGACTACGTCGGGCACGAGAAATACGCGCAGATCGCGCAGAAAGGCATCGGATTGGTTGAGACGCGTTTGAGGCGCAAGGACGGGACCGCAATCGACGTACTTCTGAGCACGGCACCGGTCGTCGAGGGGGACCTCTCGGGGGGCGTGACGTTTACGGCGCTCGATATCACCGAGCGGCGGCGCGCCGAGGATGCGCTGCGGGCAAGCGAACTGAAATACCGGCGGCTCGTCGAGACGCTCCAGGAAGGGATATGGGCGATCGACCGCGATGGCTGCACGAGCTTTGTCAATCCTCGCATGGCGGAGATGCTCGGCCATACGGTCGAGGAGATGTATGGCAAGCATGTCTCTTCGTTCTTGGATGAGCGGGGGGTTGAGGACTACGAGAAGTATCTCGAGCGCCGCAGAGGCGGCGTCAGGGAGCAGTACGAGGTCGGGTTCATTCACAAGAATGGCGAGAAGGTCTATGTTCGCCTCGAGACGTCACGACTGACCGATGAGAACGGCGACTATATCGGTGCCATCGCCGGTGTCCAGGACATCACCGAGCGGAAGCAGGCCGAGGACGAGCGGAGAAAGCTCGAGCTGCAGATTCAAGAGACCCAGAAGCTCGAGAGCCTCGGAATCCTCGCGGGGGGAATCGCCCACGATTTCAACAATATCCTCACGGCGATCCATGGAAATCTCGAGTTCGCTATCGCGGCGCTTTCTCCGGACTCGCCGGCGCTGGCGAGCCTTGCCGACGTGGATCGGGCCTCGCGGCACGCCGCCGACCTGTGCAAGCAGCTTCTCGCCTATTCAGGGAAGGGGCGCTTCGCGATCGGGGAGGTCGATCTCGGGAAAGTCGTCAAGGAGATGGTTCAGATTCTCGGCGTCTCGATCTCGAAGAAGGCCGTTCTGCGATTCGATATCGCGCCCGATCTCTCTCTCATCAAAGCCGATGAATCTCAGATCCAGCAGGTCGTCATGAACCTCATTATCAATGCCTCGGAGGCGCTCGGAGAGGAGGGCGGCGTGATCTCGCTTTCGGCCGGCGCGATCGAATGCAATCGAGCGTATCTGAAACGGATGATCCTCGGCGAGCATCTGAGCGAGGGCCGTTACGTGTTTCTCGAGGTGGCGGATACGGGCGTCGGGATGGACGAGGAGACACAGGCGAAGATATTCGATCCCTTCTTCAGCACGAAATTCACGGGGAGGGGTCTCGGGCTTGCCGTCGTTCTCGGGATCGTGCGGGGG
>DATCCP010000263.1:0-20187 GCA_036511215.1 Candidatus Krumholzibacteriaceae bacterium | reverse complement strand
ACGAGTTCGTCTGTTTCGCCCGCGCCGTTCGCCGCGATCCGGCGTTCGGCGCCGCAGGGGCGAACGTCAGCATCGCCGCGGTTTCCGGGCCGGGACGCTGTGCTTATCGAACGTACGAGCGGGGCGTCGAGGAGGAGACCTTCGCATGCGGCACGGGCGCAGTCGTCATCGCGACCGTTCTCGCGCACCTCGGCCAGGTCGAGCCGCCGGTCGCCTGCGAAACGCACGGGGGAGACCGTCTCGACGTCGCGATGACCCCAACGCCGGGAGGAGCCACGCACTGTTTTCTCACGGGCCCGGTCGCCGTGTCATTTCGCGGGACGTTCCGCATCGAAGATTACGAGCATCCATGAAGCGTTTCGCGCGACTCATAGTTCTCGCCTGCTGCATCTGCTTCGTCGCTGCGCATGGCGCCCATGCACAGTACCCGTTCGGCAAGAACAAGGTTCTCTACGTCCCGAAGAGCTGGAAATACCTCGAGACACCGCACGTCGAGATCTACTATTACCCCGATGAGCTGAGCATCGCCGAGTTCGTCGCCGGCCTCGCCGACTCGGTCTACGCGGAGTACTCCGCGTACTTCGGGGTGGAGTTCAAAACGAGGATTCCGGTCATCCTCTACGGCACGCACCACGATTTCAAGGAGACAAACGTCACGCCGTACATGGTTTCTGAATCGACGGCGGGATTCACCGAGTTCATCAAGGGACGGATCGCGCTCCCGTTTACCGGGTCGTACCCGAAGCTCAGGAAGGTGTTCCGGCACGAGATGGTCCACGTTTTCATGATCGAGAAGCTGCGCGTCGTGATGAGCGCCCGCCGGCACCTGAACTACAGCGGGCCGCCGCTGTGGTTCGTCGAGGGGCTCGCGGAATACGTCGCCAATCGGACCCCCGACACGGAGGCCGAGATGTTTCTCAGGGACGCGGTCACGAGCGGCGTTCTCTCGCCGCTGGACGACATGTGGCGGATCGAGGGCACCTTTCTCATGTACAAGGAGGGCGAGAGCGCCGTCGGGTACATCGCGACCCGATTCGGCGACGAGTCGATTCGCCTTATCCTCGAGCGCTGGTGGGAGAGCGACCGTTTCGATCTGGTTCTACGGAAGACGATCGGGATCCCGCTGCGCCGTTTGAGCGAGGAGTGGGAGGAATTTCTGAAACGGCGATACTACCCGTCGATTCTCGAGCGGCAGAAGATCGACGAGCTCGGCGAGCGGCTCGTTCCCGGCGAGACGGCGTTCGAGATCTATCCGGCGTGCGACCCGGCCGCGGGGGACAGCGCGCGCGTCTTCTGCGTCGGCTACGAGCGGGGGAGTATCGACATTCTCGAGCTGAAGCGAGCCGAACGCGAGGGACGGCGCGAGGAGATATTCATCCGGGCGGGACAGAGCAACGATTTTGAATCCATTCCGCCGCTCCGCAGCCGTATCTCGGTGCGCGGGGATACGCTCCTCTTCGTGTCGAAGGCCGGCGCGCACGACGTGATCTACATCTACGACATCCCCCGGAATCGCGTTCTGAAGAAGATCTCGATAGCCGAAGCCCGCATTCTCAGCTCGCCGGCGCTCTCTCCGGATGGACGCTCGATCGCGTGCTCGGCGATCGACGGCACCGGAAAATCGGATCTTTTCGTTTACAATCTCGCGGCGGACACGTACGAGCGCCTCACGAACGACTATTGGGACGATGCGAGCCCCGACTGGCATCCCGCGAAGAATCTGCTCGTATTCAGCTCCGACCGGTGCGGAGTGATCGGGAGAGTCTCGTACGCGCTCTACACGATCGACACCGGAACGCGCGAGATCGCGCCACTGACCGGAGGAGGCTCCCGGGACGTCGATCCGCGATGGCTCCCGGGCGGAGACGGCGTCATTTTCTCCTCGGACCGTGAGGGCGTCCCCGATATCTACGTGCTCCGCGACGGGGCTCTCCGCCGGCAGACGAATGTTCTTGGCGGCGTCTTCGGTCCCTGCCCTTCGGACGACGGGAGATCGTTCCTCTGCGCCTCTTATGCGGAAGGCGCGTTTCGCTGCTACCGGCTGCCGTTGAAGGCGGAGGCCCCCACCCGTCCCGCGGCTTTCCCCGCGTGCGCCGCCGTGAACTGGGAGCCGGCGCTCCCGGCGGGGACATCGGGCATCGTCAAGAAAGACTACCGGATGAAGCTCGGCATCGATTTCATCGGCGCGACGTTCTCCGTCGATCCCGATTTCGGCGATGCGGGCAACGGCGCCCAACTCTTCTTGACGGACATGCTCGGCAATCACGAGTTCATCCTGCTTTTCGGCAGCGCCTCCGACAACTTCGATGATTTTCTTCAGCGCATCAATGTCGCCGTCACATACGTCAATCTCTCGCACCGGCTCAACTACGCCCTCGGCGCGTTCCACCTGGCGAGCTACGTCGGAAGCATCAACGACCTCCTGCGGTACGAACGGCGCTACGGCGTCGTTGGCGGTCTCATCTATCCTTTTTCCGCGTTCAGCCGCGTCGAGGTCTCGACCGTTCTCAAGAACATGGAGCGGGACGACGACATCGCGTTCCGCGGCATCGAGGCGGGCAAGAGCTGGCTGCTCTCGAATTTTCTCTCGATGACCTATGACAACATCGTCTGGTACATCGGAGGCCCGCTCAACGGGCACCGTCTGAACGTCACGCTGGGCAGCACGACGGATCTGAAAGGCCGGGGATACGGGAGCACGACGCTGCACGTCGACCTCAGGAATTACATTACCCTGACCGATCGTATCGTCTTCGCGCAGCGCTTCGTGAGCCGGAACGCGTGGGGGAGCGATCTCCAGCTCTTCTATCTCGGAGGTTCGTGGGATCTTCGGGGCTACGATTTCCGCGAGTTTGCCGGGAAACGCACGCTCCTTCTCAACACCGAGCTGCGTTTCCCGCTCATCGATCGCTTCGTGCTGAAGTTCCCCGTCGGCATGATCGAGTTCCCGCTGTTTCGCGGTTCCCTTTTCTTCGATGCGGGGAAGGTGAGCGGGTTCATCTACGATTCCGATTGGCGCGGGAGCCTGGGCACCGGGATCGAGATGAACCTCGGGTACCTGCCGGTCGCCCGCGTGAACTTCAGCCGCCTGACCGACTTCAAAACGGTCTCGAGTGACGTGCACGTCGATTTTTTCCTCGGCTTCAATTTCTGACGCGAGGGGGGGCGACAGGGCCGGCACTTCAATCTTGCGCCGCCGCGCGTCCTCGCGTAGTATACTAGTTGAGTTGTCCCGGGTATGAACATCCCGTTTTGGGAAGAAGAGGATGCGATGCGCTGGTCAAAAAGCTGCATTCCGACGTTCAAGGAAAATCCCGCCGAGGCCGAGATCCCGAGCCATCGTCTGATGCTCAGGGCGGGCCTCATCCGCAAGCTCACATCCGGCGTCTACACGTTCCTGCCGCTCGGCTTCAAGGTCCTCGCCAGGATCGAGGCGATCGTGCGGGAGGAAATGGACGCAATCGGGTGCCAGGAAATGCTCATGCCCGTGCTTCACCCGATCGAGATTTACGAGGAATCGGGACGGCTCGGAAGTTTCGGACCGGAGCTCTTCAAACTTCACGACAGCCGGGAGCGGACCTTCGCGCTCGGACCGACCCATGAGGAAGTCATCACGATGATCGCCCGGGACGACATGAAGAGCTATCGGAGCCTGCCTCAATGTCTCTATCAGATTCTCATAAAGTTCCGGGATGAGATCCGTCCGCGCTACGGGGTCGTCCGCGCGCGGGAATTCATCATGAAGGACGCATACAGCTTCCATCAGAGCCGGCAGTCGCTCGATGACACGTACCGCGCCATGGAGGGGGCGTACCGGCGGATCATCGAGCGGTGCGGCCTCGCGTACCGGATGGTCGAAGCGGAATCGGGATACATCGGAGGGGACGAGTCGCACGAATTCGTCGTGCTCGCCGGAAGCGGAGAATCCACTATCCTGAGCTGCTCCTGCGGGTATGCGGTCAATATGGAGCGGGCGGCGGCGCGGGAATCCGATGCGGCTCGCGGCGAACGCTCGGCCGGAGCGTACGAACGGGTACGGACGCCGGGGATGACGACGGTCGAACAGGTGGCCGGCTTTCTCAACGTGACGCCGCGGGAGATCCTCAAAACGCTGCTCTACCGCTCCGGCGCCCGGAGCGTCGCGGTGCTTGTTCCCGGGGACCGCGAGGTGAACGACATAAAGCTCGTGCGCGTTCTCGGCGACCCGCCGGCCCGCTTTCTCGAGCCTGACGAGATCAAGAGCCTTACGGGCGCCCCCGTGGGGTTCTCGGGCCCCGTGGGACTCCCCGAGGGGACCGTCCTCTTGGCGGATAATCTCGTGAAGGGATACGACGGCGTGATCGTGGGCGCGAACGCACCCGATGAGCACCTCCGCGGGGCAAAGGCCGGCCGCGATTTCACGGTCGACCGGTTCGAGGATCTCGTATGGGCGCGGGAAGGAGACCTCTGCCCGGCGTGCGGCGCGCCGATGACGAAGAGCAACGGTCTCGAAGTAGGGCACATTTTCAAGCTCGGAACAAAGTACTCGGCGGCGATGAACGCCGAGTTTCTCAACGAGGCGGGAGAGAGCCATCCGTTCATCATGGGATGCTACGGGTTCGGCATTTCGCGAATGGTAGCGGCGGCGATCGAGCAGCTCCACGATAAGGACGGGATCGTGTGGCCGCCGTCCATCGCACCGGTCCCGCTCATCATCCTGCCGGTGAATATCAAAGACGCGGAAATACGGGACGCGGCGTACCGTCTCGAGGCCGGTTTCGCGGAGCGCGGCGTCGAGACGCTTCTCGACGACCGGGACCTGAGCCCCGGCATGAAGTTCAAGGACGCCGACCTCGTCGGCATTCCATATCGCTTGACGATAGGCAAAAAGCTCAAAGAGGGCGCGGTGGAACTCTTCCACAGAGCGAGCCGTCAGGTGGAAGAGATACCTCTCGGAGAAGCCATTGAAAGGGTTTTGGAGCGGATCAGAGCCTAGGCGCTGACCGTCTTCCGGGAGAGCCGCGATTTGAGACGCGAGGCCTTTCGATGGTGGATGATTCCCTTTTTCGCCGCTTTGTCGATTGTGGATTCGATATGGGGATGCTGCGCCTTCGAAGCCTCGCCCGCCGGAAGATCCCGGTACGCCTTGATCCACTTGCGCATGGATGTCCGGTGCGCCTTGTTGGTCAGACGTTTGCGCTCGTTCTGACGCATCCGTTTTTCCGCTGACTTGTGGGTCGGCATTCCTTCTTCACCTCCGTGATGCGATAACATACGCAAAGGGTAATTGGATGTCAAGTGTGCATGCGCGGCGTCTCAAAGAAAAGGCGGTCGGTTTTCCGGTCTCCCCGGGCGTTTATTTCATGAAGAACCGCAGCGGTCGCGTTCTCTACGTCGGCAAGGCGAAAGACCTTTCGGCGCGCATCCGGAGCTACGTTCAGAGACCGGAGGCGCTCGACGCCAAAACGCACGCCCTCATGAGGGCGGCGGACACGATCGACTATATCGCGACGGACACGGAGGTCGAAGCTCTCGTGCTCGAATGCACGCTCATCAAGGAGCACCGTCCCCGCTACAACATCCGGCTCAAGGACGACAAACGGTATCCGTACCTTAAGCTCACGACGGAAGAGCGCTTCCCGCGTCTTATCGTCGTGCGGCGCATCCAGAACGACGGCGCCGAGTACTTCGGACCGTATACGGATTCGAACGCGCTTCGGCGGACGCTCCGGACGATGCGCTCGATCTTTCCGCTGCGCGACTGTCGGGGGGAACGAGCCGGGAGATTCACGGGGAGAGAATGCCTCAACTTCCATATAGGCCGTTGCCGCGCCCCCTGCACGGGAAAGATCACCGAGGAGGACTACCGGGAGCTCGTCGACGAGGTGCGCCTCTTCCTGAGGGGACGGGGGGAGCGGCTCAGCGACTCGATGCGCGACCGGATGTGGCGTCTCGCCGGCGAGAAACGGTACGAGGAAGCCGCGGCCGCCCGCGACCAGATAGGGGCCTTCGAACGGGTGTCCGAAAGGCAACGGGCCGTGACTCCCCGGGGGGAAAACGAGGACTTTGTAGCGCTCGCCCGCGAAGGAAATCTCTCGTGCGGCGTCGTTATGAAGATCCGTGAGGGCACGATTCTCGGACGGGAGTCCTTCTTCGTCCCGGCGCCCGCCTCGGAGCTCGCGGCCAACGTGTTCGAGGCGTTCTTCGAGCTCTATTACCATTCGACGACGGAAATACCGCCCCGCATCTACGTGTCGAACCCTCTCGTCGACAGCCGACTCGCTTGCGAATGGCTGAGCGCGCGATCCGGACGGCGCGTGAGGATCATCGTTCCGAGACGAGGGGATACGCGGGCGCTGCTCGAACTCGCTCTCAAGAACGCGAACCTCCAGCTCGCGACGGAAACGCGTTCGACTGCGGATTCGCTGCCCGTTCTCCGGGAGCTCAAGGATGTTCTCGGTCTCGCCGTGACCCCGGTCAGGATAGAGGCGTACGACATCTCGAATATCCAGGGACGCGAGGCGGTCGGCTCGATGGTGACGTTCGAGCGCGGCAAAGCGAGCAAATCGGGATACCGTCGCTTCAGGATACGGGAGGTTCAAGGGTCCGATGACTACGCAATGATGCGGGAGGTCCTCTCGCGGCGTCTCGCCAGGGTGAAGGAGGGAAGGGATCGCCACCCGGACCTCGTCATGGTGGACGGCGGCAAAGGTCAGGTTTCCGCGGCCCGGCAGGCGATGCAGGAGGTCGGAGTGACGGGAATCCCCGTTATCGGCCTCGCGAAGAAGGACGAGGATATTTATATCGAGGGGAGAAGAGAGCCGCTCAGGCTCCCGCGGAGGAGCGCCGCGCTGCGTCTCCTCCAGCGCCTGAGGGACGAGGCTCACCGTTTCGCCGTCGAGTATCACAGAAAGCTCAGAAGCGCAGGTGTCGCCAGATCAAGCCTCGACGACATCCCCGGTATCGGCGCCACGAGGAGAACCTCGCTTCTCATTGAGTTCGGGAGTCTCGATGCCCTGAGCGCCGCCTCCGTGGAGGACATCGCCCGGGTTCCCGGCATCGGAAACACGATCGCGAGAAAGGTCTATGAATACATGCACAGGACCTAGCGGGGGCTCGCGAGGAGCGCTCGATCAGCTCGCTGAACGCTATTTCGACTGCCTGCGGGTCGAGAAAGGCCTAAGTCCTCTCACGATAATCGCATACGAAGCAGATTTAAAGGAATATATCACATTCATGCAACGGACCGGACGGGAGGCTCCGCAGAAGATGAGCATGGAGGCGACCCTTGCCTTTCTCGCCTGGTCGGAGCGGGGAAAGAGCCCCTCATCCCGAGCCCGGGCCTTGAGCGCGCTGAAAGGCTTTCACCGTTTTCTATACGGCGCGGGGGTCGTCGCGGGCCTCGAGATCACGAGGCTCTCCGCTCCGAAGGTCCTTCGCAGGATTCCCTTCGTGCTGAGTCAGCATGAGGTCGAACGGCTCCTCGAGCGGCCGGACGAGAGCGTTCTCGGCATTCGGGACCGGGCGCTGCTCGAGGTCGCCTACTCGGCGGGGCTCAGGGTCTCGGAGCTCTGCGCTCTCAAGCTCGAACACGTCGACGCCGAGCGGCGGTTCCTGCGCGTCAGGGGGAAGGGGGACAAGGAGCGTATCGTTCCCTACGGGCGCAGCGCCGATCGGGCGCTCCGGCGCTATCTCGAATCGTCACGGCCTCTGCTCCTCAAAAGGCGCATCTCTTCCTTCGTGTTCCTCAACTACACGGGGACAAAACTCTCGCGCGTGAGCTTCTGGAAGCTCCTGAGGAAGTACGCTGCCGGCGCGGGGCTCCCAGGCTCGATCAGCCCGCACACACTTCGCCACTCGTTCGCGACGCACCTCCTCGAGGGGGGCGCCGATCTCCGGGTGGTTCAGGAGCTCCTCGGCCACGCGAGCATCACGACGACACAGATATATACGAAGCTCGACATGGATTATCTTCTTGAGGTGCACCGCACCTTCCATCCCCGCGGTTGAAGGAAAACATTGACAGGGCGCCCCGATTCACCTAGCATTCCCGCCTTGAGATAAATCGTTCATCCGGCTTTCACTTCGCCAGTTACAGCGCCCTGGATGGAGGAGGCCTTTCGATGACATACCAGGTCCGCCTCGTGCAGTTCGAAGGGCCTCTCGATCTCCTGCTGCACCTCATCCGGCGCGACAAGATAAACATCTACGACATACCGATCTCTCACATCACGCGGGAATACCTCGCGTACATCGAGGTCATGCAGGAGCTCGAGCTCGAGGTCGCCGGAGAATTCTTCGTCATGGCGGCCACGCTCATGCGGATCAAATCACAGATGCTCCTGCCCCGCCACGAAGGTCTCGAGGAGGAGGAGGTCGACCCGCGCGAGGAGCTCGTCCGGAACCTCATCGAATACAAGAAATTCAAGGAGGCCGCGAGCTGTTTCGCCGAGAAGGAGGAAGACCGCAGGAGGGTCTTTCCGAGGCCCGTCGTCCGCCCCTCCGAAGAGGAAGCCGTCGAAGAGCATGCGGAGGTCACCGTCTTCGATCTGCTCGAAGCGCTCCAGGGTGTCTTCAAGAATCTCCAGCATCAGGCGATCTACCGGGTTGTGCCGGACTCGGTAACGGTGGAGCAGAAGATCGAGACCATCCGCGGGAATCTCGAGCGGAGATCGGAGATTCTCTTCACGGAGCTTTTCGACGCGGGCTTCACCAAGATAGAGATCGTCGTCACATTTCTCGCGCTTCTCGAGATGATCAAGCTCGGTGAGCTCATCGCACGCCAGATGGCGCACGGCACGGACATCTGGCTTTACAAGCGGGGAGCAGGTTCATATACTCAAACGAATGGAACAGCACATGGATGAGAACGCGGGCTTCGAAATGGACGATCAATCGTTCGAGCGGGAAATCGAAGCTCTCCTCTTCGCTTCCGACACACCGCTCACGGCCGCGAAGCTCGCCGCGCTGATCGGGGCCGCGTCGTCGCGGCGCGTCCTTTCCGCGATCGGCGCGCTCTCGTCGTTTTACCGCGATTCGGGCCGCAGCTATACGATCGTGGAAGTCGCGGGCGGATACCAGCTCACCACGCTTCCCGAATTCTCCGGAACGGTCTCGCGCCTGTTCAAGGGAAAGAAGAAGGCGAAGCTCACGCAGCCGGCGCTCGAGGCCCTCGCCATCGTCGCGTACAAGCAGCCAATCAGCCGCATGCAGATCGAGGCGATTCGAGGCGTGAACTGCGAGGGGGTTCTCGCCACCCTCATCGAACGCGAGCTCATATCGATTAGCGGCAGAGGGGACGGCATCGGAAAGCCGTTCCTCTATTCGACCACGAAAAAATTCCTCGAGTATCTCGGTCTCAAGGACTTTCGTGACCTGCCGAGCTTCGAGGAGCTCGAACGCAGATTCGCGATGGACGCCGCGACGACCAAACCGCTCATTCCACCCCCGGGGAGCGCTTCGGGGGAAAGCGGCGAGGAGCGGATGAAAGGGCAATGAGCGCGAAGGTCCGGATCAACCGGTACCTCGCAGCCGCCGGCTTCGGCTCCCGGAGAAAATGCGAGGATCTGATACGGCAGGGGCTCGTCTCGATCAACGGCGAGGCGGTCGAGAAGCTCGCGACGATCGTCGATCCCGATACCGATTCGATTGCGGTAGATGGCCGCGTGGTCGGGCCGGCGGTCCCGGCGAGGGTGTTCATTCTCAACAAACCGGTCGGCGTCCTGAGCACCGTGACCGACTCCTTCGACAGGAAGACGGTCATCGACCTTGTCCGGAAGCAGGGAATCATGGAGCGTCTTTTTCCCGTGGGAAGGCTCGATCTTGATACATCGGGCCTCCTGATTCTCACGAACGACGGGGATCTCGCGTACAGGCTCACGCATCCGCGCTTCAAGATCGAGAAGACATACCGGGTGACCGTCAAAGGACGGGTGACGGAAGAGACGGCCTCGAGGATCGCGAGCGGCGTCGATCTCGACGGGTATATGACGAAGGGGTGCACGGTGGGGGTTATCGCGCGCGGCGAGGATTCAACGACCCTCGAGGTGCGCCTCATGGAGGGAAGAAAGCGTCAAATCAGGCGCATGTTCGCGCGTTTCGGGCACAGGACCGTGGAGCTCGCGCGCACGGCGCTCGGCGATCTCGCCTTTTCGGACGTTGCGCCGGGGCGGATGCGGGCCCTGACGAATCGCGAGGAACGGAGACTGCGCGAGCTTGCGGGATTGTCACGAGAGGGAGAGGAAACAGCGTCATGGCGATAATGGACCTTATGCAGCCGCACTTGAAGAACGTCAAACCGTACGTTCCGGGCAAACCGATCGAAGAGTTGCGCCGCGAACGAAACTTCGACGGGGAGATAATAAAGCTCGCCTCGAACGAGAACCCGTACGGGCCGATCGAGGAGGTTCGGCGAGCGATCATCGAGGAGCTTTCCGAGATCAACCGCTATCCCAATTCGGGCTGCTACAACCTTTGCATCGAGCTCGGGAAGCACCACGGCGTGAACCCGAATCAGATCTTCACGGGCAACGGCTCGAATGAAATACTCGATCTCATCGTGCGGGCGTTCGTCGGCGGGGATGAGGAAATCGTATACGCATGGCCGAGCTTCATCGTGTACCCGATCGTGAGCCAGCTCGCCGGCGTGAGGGCCGTGGAGGTCCCGCTCAAGGATTACCGTCTCGATCTCGTCGGGATGCGTTCCGCCGTGACGCGGAAAACAAAGATCATCATCATCTGCAATCCGAACAATCCGACGGCGACCTACGTCTCGAAAAGCGAAGTGGATCGCTTCATGGAAGGTATTTCGGAGGACATGCTCGTCGTCTTTGACGAAGCGTACTACGAGTACGTCGTTGCCGCCGATTTCCCCGATACGCTCGCGCTCCTCAAGGACAGGCCGAACGTGATCGTGCTTCGTACCTTTTCGAAGATTCACTCGCTCTCGGGAGCCCGGATCGGCTACTCGGTATCGCACCCGGACCTCGTCACCTGTCTCCACAAAGTCCGGCAGCCCTTCAACGTCAACAGCATCGCGCAGGCCGCAGCGATAGCCGCGCTCAAGCACATGGGCAGGATCGGAGCGAGGGTGAAGGAGAACCGGGACGAGCTCCATTTCGTGCGCGAAGAGCTTCAGAAGCTCGGGTTCGTTGTACCTCCGTCCCAGGCGAATTTTCTTCTCGCCGTTCCGCCACAGGGGAGCGGCGCCATCGTGGAACAGCTTCTCGACAAGGGGATCATCGTGCGCCCGATGAAGCCGTTCGGCCTCGGCGAAGGGACTTTCCGCGTGACGATCGGCACGCCGTATGAGAACAGAAAATTCATCGAAGCGCTCAAGGAACTGATCTGAGGCGCCCCCGCGCCTTGAAGCTTCACGGAGCCGCCCCATGAATATCACGGAACGCGCAGCAGCGGCATTGCGCGGGTTCATCATCACGATCGACGGGCCCGCCGGTTCGGGGAAAAGCACGACTGCCCAGCGCCTCGCGGCGCGTTTCGGATTCACTTACCTCGATACGGGCGCCATGTACCGCGCGGTCACCTTCGCCGCCCTCGAGAGGCGAATGGACCCGGAAGATGCGGAGGCTGTGTCCAACCTCGCTTCGAGCATCAATCTCGAGATGCGCTCGGCGGGAGGAGCGTCATCCGTCTTTCTCGACGGGCGAAACATCGATACCGAGATCCGCACGCCGGAGGTTTCCCGGTTCGTATCCCCCGTGAGCCGCCACGAAGGAGTGCGGCGGGCCATGGTGCGGCTCCAACGGCTCGCCGGCGCGCGCGGCGGCATCGTCGCCGAGGGAAGGGATACAGGGACCGTCGTCTTTCCGCACGCGCAGGTAAGGGTCTTTCTGGTGGCGGACATGGAGGCGCGCGTGACCCGGCGCGGGGTGCAGTTGCGAAGCATGGGGATTCTCCAAAACGCCGGGGAGATCCGCGAGAACATCGCCTCGCGCGACGCGATCGATTCAGGCCGGGCGCAGAGCCCGCTCCTCAAGCCAGCCGGCGCGTTCGTCGTCGACACCTCCCGTATCACGATCGAGGCGCAGGTCGCGCTCGTCGAAGCCGAGGTGTTGAGAGAGGCGGTACGGGTCGGTGCGCTCGCCGTCCGCGGCGGAGAACGCAACCCGTTCGCGCGTATGGGCGGTTACTTCGGGATATCGCAGCGCGCCGTCCGGGCGGCATCGCGCGTTCTCTTCGGATTGAGGATATCGGGTTTCGACAATCTGCGGTATCGCGAGAACTATATCTTCGCAAGCAACCACCGGTCGTACGCGGATCCGCTCGTCGTCGGCTGCGCGTTGAATCGCGACATATGGTTCATGGCGAAGAAGGAGCTCTTCCGCAACCGGCTTTTCGCGCGGCTCATCGGAACGTACCATGCGATTCCCGTCGACCGCGACGAGATCGAGCGAAAGACGATGAAACGTCTTTTCAGCCTTCTCGACGAGGGCCGTTCGATTCTCATGTTTCCGGAAGGCACCAGGTCACGCACGGGAGAGATCCGCGATTTGAAACCGGGGCTCGGTTTTACCGCCTTGAAAAGCGGCACGACAATCGTCCCGGTGTACGTCACCGGGACGGACCGCCTCTTCGAATGCCTTCTGAGGCGCGCGAAGCTCTCGGTTCGCATCGGCCCACCGATCCGCGTCGAAGCGAACCGGCTTGCGGAAGACCGGAAAGACGAGTACCGCGTTCTGACCGGAATGGTCCGGAGCGCTCTCGGGATGCTCAAAGATGAAGCGGAAGCTTGAGATTCTCACGTCCCCCCATGCGGGCTACTGCTTCGGCGTAAAGCGCGCGATGCGGCTCATCGAGCAGGGGCTCGCGTGTTTCGGGGCGCCAATCTTCACACTCGGCGACGTCATTCACAATCCTCAGGAGGTCAAGCGCCTCGAGGCGCTCGGCGTCCGCCCCGTCGCTTCTCTCGACGACGTAGAGGAGGGGGGAACCCTCGTTCTGCGTGCCCACGGCGTCCACCCCGAGCTGATCCGGGAAGCGGAACGGCGCGGCATCCGCATTCTCGACGCGACCTGTCCGTTCGTCCGGCGAAGCCAGCGTTTCGTCAAGCAGTTCGGCGAAGAGTCGTGCCCGGGCATTATCATCGGCGATAGCGAGCATCCCGAGGTCCAGGGGATCGCCGGCCACGCGGGAGCCGGCGTTATCATCGTCAAGGACGCGGCAGAAGCCGCGGCGCTCGGCCCCCTCGAGCGCGCAGGTGTCGTCATTCAGACGACGTTCGCGCGTGAGGAGGCGGAGAAAATCATCGAGGTGCTCGCCGCGCGGGTCGGCGACCTGCGGGTGCAGGATACGATATGCCAGGCGACGGAGGCGAGACGCGAGGCGGCCCTCGCCCTCGCGCGGAGGGTCGATCTCATGCTCGTCGTCGGCGGCAAGAACAGCTCTAACACGAAACGTCTCTTTCAGCTGTGCGTCGACGCACAGGTGCCCGCGCGGTTCATCGAGTCCGCCGATGAGATCGACCCCGGTTGGTTCGCGTCGGTCCGCAGAATCGGCCTGACGACCGGAACCTCGACGCCGGATTGGCTCATCGACGCGGTGCTCAAAAGATTCGAAGAGATATCCGAGTGCCCGCCTCCCTGAACGAGCGCGCTCAGCGAGAAATCCCTTGCGTCTCCCCCCGTAAGCCTCTATCATATATCGTTCTGATTCCACAGGTAAGGAGGAGATCGATCAATGCAGGAAGAGAAGCGTCTTGACGCACAGCAGGGTCTCCCGCTCGCGGGAGAAGAATCGACCGGGAAAGGTGGTGACGCAGCACGTAACGCGACATCGCGGGACTATCTCGATATCTTCGAGAAAGTCTCTCCGGAGGAGCTCTCCGGCAGCGATCTGCAGAGCGCCGACTGGGACAGCATCCTGAGCGACATAAACCGCAAGGCCGCGGAGCTCCAGGAAGGCAACATCGTCAAGGGAACCGTCTACGAGGTGACCGACAACGAGATCATCGTCAACGTCGGATTCAAGAGCGAGGGCTCGATTCCGCGAATCGAGTTTTCCAACGCCCCCAACGTCCAGAAGGGGGACATTTTCGACGTCTACCTCGAGAAGATGGAAAACCAGGACGGCCTCATCGTCCTCTCGAAGGAGAAGGCCGACTTCATCAAGGCCTGGGACGACATCAAGGACGCGTACGACAAGCGCCTCACGGCCAAGGCGCGCGTCGATCACCGAATCAAGGGCGGCCTCGTCGTGAAGCTCATGGGAGTCGACGCGTTCCTGCCCGGGTCCCAGATAGCGCTCCGGCAGGTGCCCGATCTCGACGAGCTCATCGGCCAGGATCTCGAATGCAAGATCATCAAGCTCAACAAACGCCGCCGCAACATCGTCGTTTCACGGCGGGTCGTTCTTGAGGAAGAGCGGGACGAGAAGAAGAAAAAACTTCTCGCGGAGCTCTCCGTGGGACAGGAGCGCGAGGGGATCGTCAAGAACATCACCGATTTCGGCGCCTTTGTCGATCTCGGCGGCATCGACGGTCTGCTTCACCTCACCGATCTCACATGGGGCAGGGTGAGCCATCCGTCGGAAGTCGTCGCGATCGGCGACAAGCTCAAGGTGAAGATTCTCGATTTCGACCGCGAGCGCGAACGCATATCGCTCGGGCTCAAGCAGCTCACGCCGTACCCGTGGGAAGGGGTCGATCAGCGGTATCCGGTCGGCACGAAGATCCGCGGGAAGGTTGTTTCGATCACCGATTACGGCGCGTTCGTGGAGCTGGAGAAGGGCATCGAAGGCCTCGTCCACATCTCCGAGATGTCGTGGACGCGCCACGTGAAGCATCCGTCGAAAGTCGTCGCGATCGGCGACACCGTCGAGGCGATCGTCCTCAACGTCGACAAGGAGCACGAGAAGATCTCTCTCGGACTCAAGCAGCTCGAGCCTGATCCCTGGAAGGCGCTCGAGAACAAGTATCCTCCGGGAACCCGCCTCAAGGGAAAGGTGAGAAACCTCACGAATTTCGGCGCCTTCGTCGAGATAGAGGATGGAATCGACGGGCTCGTCCACATATCCGACATGTCGTGGGCGAAGCGCGTGCGTCATCCGTCCGAGGCGGTCCGCAAGGGTGACGATCTCGAGGTCGTTGTCCTCGAGATCGACAGCTCCAAACGGCGCATCAGCCTCGGCATGAAACAGACGAGGGAAAATCCGTGGAACGAGCTCGCGAAAGAGTTCAACATCGGGACGGAGCTCGGCGGCAGAATCACGAGGCTCCTCGACCGGGGCGCCGTCGTCGAGCTCAAGCAGGACGTCGAGGGGTTCGTGCCGCTGTCGCACCTCGGCGTCGATAACCTCAGAAAGCCATCCGATCATTTCGACGTCGGCATGGACATACCGCTGAAGGTCATCAAGATCGATCCGCAGAACAAGCGAATCGTCCTGAGCGTGAACGCGTATCTCGAGGGCAAGTCCGCCGACGAGGTCGATGCGTTCGGGAAGAAGTTTCCGAGACGCGAGGGCGCGGACACCGAGAAGCCCGGGGCGAGGCAGGGAAGGACCGATCAGACGACCGAGCCAGCCGAGTACGACATCGACGAAGGCTACGAAGACGAGGTTTTGCCCGGCGAGGAGACTCCCGGGGGCGGCACGGAGCCTGCGGGGGAGGGCCCGGCGGGCGCCTGAGCCTTTGTGCGAGCCTGAGCGCGAACGAGCACGAGAGGGTGGGAATCCACCCTCTCGGCATTTTCGGCCGGCGTTTCAGAGACGGCGGTTACGAGCATGGACAAGACCTTTTCGATTGTCACGATCGGGTGCAAGCTCAACCAGTTCGAATCGGAGTACATCCGTGAGGCGCTCCAGCGCAGAGATTGGGTGTACCGGCGTTTCGAAGACGGGGCGTGTTTCTACATCATCAATTCTTGCACCGTGACGGGGAGAAGCGACGCACGCTGCCGCAATGCCGTCCGGCGGACCCGGAAGAGGGCGCCCGGCTCTTTCATCGTCGTAACCGGCTGCTGCGCCGAGACACAGCGTGAGCGGCTTGAAGCTAACCCCGAGATCGACCTCGTTGTCGGGAACGACGCGAAGCCCTCGATACCGGCGATCCTCGACGAGGTCGCGGGCCGACGGGACTCGTCCGTTCCGGCCGCGCCCGGCGCGGTCATCCGCGCGGCGCCGGGCGAGGACGGTTGCATCGAACACTTCCTCAATCACTCGCGGGCTTTCGTCAAGATTCAGGATGGGTGCGATGCCGCGTGCAGCTACTGTATCGTTCCGCGCGCGAGGGGGGCCAGCCGCAGCGTTCCGGCGGACAAAGTGCTCTCACAGGTGCGGATCCTCCGCGATAACGGATTTCACGAGATCGTTCTCACCGGAGTGCATATCGGCCGGTATGGCGCGGATCTCCGTCCGGCATTGACCCTCGCCTCTCTCGTCGAGAAAATCCTCGAGCGCACAGGATCGCTCAGAATTCGCCTGAGCAGTATCGAACCGACCGAGGTGACACCGCAGCTCCTCGCGCTCGTGCGTCGAACGAAGTGCGTTGCCCCTCATTTCCACATTCCGTTGCAGAGCGGTGACGACCGCATCCTCGCGGCGATGAACAGGCCCTACCGCGCCGCGGATTTCAGGGACCTGATCGCGGAGATCGCAGGCACGAGGGACGGCATCGCGATCGGCACCGACATTATCGTGGGGTTCCCCGGCGAGACCGACGAGCACTTCGAGAGGACATACTCGCTCGTCGGAAACCTCCCGCTGTGTTACGTTCACGTGTTCAGCTTCTCGCCTCGTCCGCTCACTCCGGCGGCGGCAATGGGCGGTGCCGTGAGCGCCGCGGTGAAGAAGGCGCGCAGCAGCCGCCTCATCGAGCTCGGCAAGGCCAAGAGGGGCGACTTTCTCGAATCGCAGATCGGCACGCGCCATGAGTCGCTCGTCGAAAATGCCACACGGCACGCGTCGTCCTTCGTCCGAGCTCTTACGGGCAACTACTGCAAAGTGTTCCTCCCGAGCGCCGGCTTGCGTCCCGGCGCACTCGTGCCGATTCGGATCGAACGCATGATGCGGGGGAACCTCTACGGAAGCGCGGTCCGCGTCCCGGAAACACGAGAGCGTGAGATCGAGACGGGCAAACGATGAAAACGTTGAGCATTTACTGCGAGAGCTTCGGCTGCCAGATGAACGCCTACGACAGCGAGGGGATCATGTCTCTCCTCGAGAAACGGGGGCACTCGGTCGTCGGATCCCCGGAGGCGGCCGACTGCATCGTCGTCAACACATGCAGTGTGCGGGAGCGCGCCGAACTGCGGGCCCTCGGGCGCCTGCGCGACCTGTCGCGGCATCACGGCGCGACGATCGTCGTCTGCGGATGCATGGCCCAGCGTCTCGGAACGAAGCTCTTCGATCTCGTTCCGGCGGTGAGAATCGTGGCGGGAACGAACGCGTACGGGCTTCTCCCGGATGCGATCATGGAGGCCGTTGAATCAGGCGGCCGCTTCACGCTGCTGACGCCAGGCGATGCCTCCTATCCCGCCCCCGGCGCCTCCGGGCGGGAAGGACGGGTCTCGTGTTACGTCGCGATCGTAAAGGGCTGCGAGAACTACTGCTCGTACTGCATTGTGCCGTATCTGCGCGGGAACGTGCAAAGCAGGGACGCCGACTCGATCGTCGAGGAGATAACTAATCTCGTCGAGCGCGGCGCGCGCGAGGTAACGCTTCTCGGTCAGAACGTGATCGCCTACCTGCACGGCTCAACCGGATTCACCGGTCTCGCGAGAAGGGTTCTCGAGGAGACCGGCGTCCGACGCCTCCGGTTTCTCACGAGCCACCCCCGCGACGTCGGAGCCGATGTCTTCGAGCTCATGGCGTCAAACAGCCGGTTCAGCAGCCACATCCACCTGCCGGTGCAAGCGGGAAACAACCGCATCCTCGCCGCGATGAATCGCGGGCTTACGCGTGAGCGCTACCTCGAGACGGTGCGCGAAGCCCGTTCGATCGTTCCTGAGATTGCGATCACGACGGACATCATCGTCGGATTCCCTTCGGAGACGGACGCGGATTTCCGGGAAACCCTCGATATCGTCCGGGAAGCCCGTTTCGAGGCCGCCTTTACGTTCCAGTACTCCCCACGAAGCGGAACGGCCGCGAGTCTTCTGACGGACGACGTCCCCCCGGAAGTGAAGCGGGAGCGTCTGAGGCTGCTGAATGCGGCCGTTCAGGAGCAGCGCGGCGCGATCCTGCGGGCGCAGCTGGGCGCCGACGCCGAAATCCTTCTTGACGGTGCCGTGCAAAAAGGGGAATATGGCTTCCTGAAAGGGAGAACGCCCCAGTTCAGAAACGTCCTCGTTCCGTGCGGTCATCTACAGGAAGGGGACATCGTTCACGTCGTTTTGAAACGTCTCGTCAACTTTACCTTTGAAGGGGAAGTGGCGGCGGAGCGATAGACGCGAGTCAGAGGATTCCAGACTCACGCACAATTCCCACGCCGTAACGTATGACCAGGTATCTCGCCGCAATAACGACCGGACTCGCGGTACTCGCGGCGATCACGCAGGCCGCGGCGGCATCGGGAGGACTCAAGCGCGCGGAAGAGCTCTTCAGGCGCGTGGACTACGATCGCGCGAGACGCGAGCTCGCCGCCGATACGGCGGCGCTGGATGCCAGATCGCTCGACGAGGCGATGCTCATGCGGGCGCGTCTGGAGACGGATTTCGCCTCCGCCGAGGCGCTCTACACGCGTGCCATGCAATCGAAGAACGAACGAGTCGCCGAGCGAGGCCGGCTCGACCTCGCCTCGATGCGCTACGCCTCAGGTGACTACCGGGGAGCCCTCGACCTCCTCGCGGCGAAGGGGTCCCCCGGCTCCGGCCAGGAAAGGGACGAAGGGCTTTTCTTCTCGGCGCTCTGCCACCGGCAGCTCGGGGACAACGCCCGGGCGGCGGCTGAATTCGCCCTCGTCACACGGGGCCCCTACGCGACCTGGAGCGCTCTCGAGCGAGCCGGGATCGACGCGCAGGGGGGGCGTCTCCCCGACGCAATCGCGGAATATGAGGCACTCCAGAAATCGAGGCCGAATCCGATAGCGCTCTTCAAGCTCGGGGAGTGCTACGAAGCGCTCGGCGACCGGGACAAGGCGCTCGAGCGCTACCGCTCGCTCGTCGCGAGGTTTCCCCGGTCGCTCGAGGCGGCGAGAGGAAACGAAAAGATCCAGCTTCTGACGCAAGAGCGCTCGAAGCCGAAGGACGCGAAACCGGCGGGAGGGGGTGAATCGGGGGAACCACGCACCGGGGAGGCCAAAACCGGCACGGCGGGACGCGGATTCACGATCCAGTTCGGATCGTTCAGCACGAGAGCCAACGCCCTCGCCGTCTCCGGCAAACTCGAGAAGATCCTGCGCGGCGTCCGCGTCGAGAGCGTCGAGATGGACGGGCGCGTCTGGCACCGCGTTCGCTCCGGTTTTTACGAAACAAGGGGAGCGGCCGAGAAGGATCTCGCGCGGGCACAGGAGCAATCGGGACTCAGCGGCACGGTCGTTCCCCTGAAATAGATGAGCTTCCGTCTGACGCCGCTCATGAACCAGTACCGTGAGATCAAGAACCGCTATGGGGACGGCATTCTTTTTTTCCAGGTCGGAGATTTCTACGAGACCTTCTACGACGACGCGAAGGAGATGTCGCGCCTCCTCAACATCGCGCTGACGACCCGGGACAAGGACAAAAAGGATCCGGTTCCCCTCGCCGGTGTGCCTGTTCACGCGGCCGAGAGCTACATCGCGAGGCTCCTGCAGCTCGGCCGCACCGTTGTCATTTGCGATCAGACGGAGGACGCTCCAGGGTCGTCGGGCGTCGTGAGGCGCGTCGTCACCGACGTCGTCACCCCGGGAACCACCCTCTCGCCGGCTACGCTCGTCGAGCGGGAGAACAACTACATTGTGTCGCTTCTCGAACGCGGCGGGAACGCGGGATTGGCGATTCTCGACGTCTCCACGGGGGAGTTCAGCGCGGGGGAGGAGGCAGGGGAGGGGATCGAGCAGGTGCTCGCCGGCATGCGCATACGCGAGGCGATCATTCCGGAGGGATCCGAATCGCTCCGCCGGTTGATCGAAAGCCTCGATTCCCGCACGACGATCGACGCGCGGCCGCAATTCGAGTTCGAAGAGCACGCTGCGCGCGCAACGCTGCTCGCGCATTTCGGGGTCGCGAACCTCGAGTGCTTCGGGCTCGAGGAAAGACTGCTTGCGGCGGCGGCGGCGGG
>DATCCP010000262.1:0-5362 GCA_036511215.1 Candidatus Krumholzibacteriaceae bacterium | reverse complement strand
GCGCGATCGACGAGGGGAAGTTCAGGAGCGATCTCTATTACCGTCTCCAGGTCATACCGATCAAACTCGCACCGCTCAGGGAGCGCCCGGAAGACATCGTACTGCTCGCGAATCATTTCATCTCGGTGTTCAACCGCGAATTCAAGAAGGGTGTGAAGAAGGTGAGCCCCGCCGTCGGCAAGCTCCTCGAGGGATACGCGTGGCCCGGGAACGTGCGGGAGCTCAAGAACGTGATCGAGCGCGCGATGCTGCTCGAAGCGGAAGACGAGCTCCTCGCCGCGCATCTTCCTCCGGAGGTCGTCCATGGCGAGGTGCCGGCGCGGGAGGCTGCGGGAGGCAGGAGCCTCGACGGCCTCTATCCGATCAGCCTCGAGGACATGGAGAAGATCGTCATCGAGAAAACGCTCAAGGAATCGGCGGGAAACAAATCCAAGGCGGCACGCGTTCTCGGCATAAGCCGCCAGACGCTGCGGGAGAAGATCAAACTCTACCATATCGAGTGATGCGGAGTCTACGGGATGAATCCTGAGCTGTGGGGCCTCGTCGATGACGGCGGGATCGAATCGCTGCTCCGCGACGCGGCCTCGATGGAAGGTACGCCTTTCAGGGCGTTTCGGAACGTCGCGGAAGTGCTGTCGCAGAAGGAACCCGCGGCCGGAGTCATTCTCGCGGTCGACGGCACCGGAAAATACAAGAACTATCCCACGATCATCAAGCGCATCCAGAAGAACTTTTTCGGAACCGATATCGTCGTTTTCGGAGCCCCGAAAACCTCGGAGGCGGTCGATCGCGAGCGTGCGCTCGGCGTCGACGTCTACGTCCCTGTTCCCCCGAAACGCGAGGATTTCGTCTCGGCGCTCGCCGAGACAGTTGCGATCCGAAGGGTCAAGACGGCGGCGGGAGTGATCGGCCGTTCGCGCGAAATCAACGAAATGCTCGAGATGGTGCTCCGCGTCGCGCCGACGGACGCACCGGTCCTCATCGAGGGGGAGAGCGGTTCCGGCAAGGAGCTCACCGCGCGGGCAATTCACCTCATGAGCAAGCGCCGCGAACGCTCGTTCGAGGCGGTAAACTGCGGCGCGCTCGCCGAAGGAGTTCTCGAGAGCGAGCTCTTCGGGCACGAACGGGGGTCGTTCACCGGGGCGGTCGCCCGCCGCCAGGGTCTGTTCGAACGCGCGAACCGCGGGACGCTGTTCCTCGACGAGGTCGGCGAAATGTCGCTCAATATGCAGGTTCGATTGTTGCGGGTCATCGAGACGGGGGAGTTTCTCCGGGTCGGGGGAACCGAGCGGGTGCGGACCGACGTGCGGATCATCGCGGCGACGAACCGCTCGCTCGAGATAGCGGTCGAGCGCGGGGAGTTCCGGAAGGATCTCTACTACCGGCTGAAGGTCGTGCAGATCCGGATTCCGCCGCTCAGGGCGCATCCCGACGACATCCCGCTCCTCGTCCACTATCTTCTCGCCCAGGCGTCCCGCAAGCACGGAAAGAAGATCCGGGGTATCGAGAGAGAGGGGATGGACCTGCTTCTCAACTTTCCGTGGCCGGGGAACGTGCGGGAGCTGGCCAATATTATCGACAATCTGACGATCATGGGCAGGGAAGGGGTCATCCGCGCGGACGAAGTGGAGAAACGGCTCAGGGAAAAGGTATCGAATCAGACGTTTCCGGACCTTCCGGTTCATGTGCTGAAGAACCGGGAGGACATCGAACGCGAGCTCATCCTCAATTCGCTGCTCTCGCTCCATAACGATATCAAGGAGGTTCTCGGGATCCTCAAGGGCGGGGGGGCGGCCGGCGGCGGAAGATGGAGAGGGCTGGTCGAGATCAAGGAGGCGGATCAGGCTGAGCCCCGGAATCTCGACAAGATCGAACGCGAAGCGATCCGGGAAGCGCTCGCGGCGAACGGAGGAAACCGGCGAAAGGCGGCCAGCCAGCTCGGGCTTTCCGAGCGGACGCTGTATCGTCGGATCAGGGAATACAAGATCGGCTAGGTCCCGGCGATTCGCATTGTGCGGCCCTTTTGCAATTGCTATAATTAAAGTGACGGTTGGCCGGACAATCCCGGCCGGAGATATACCGTGCGTGTACGCTGAACAATCCCCTGGGAAGATGGAGGAACACATGCGGCGTTGTATCATCGTCTTGTGCCTCACTCTCCTGGTCTCTCCATCTGCATCCCACGCCCAGAAGTACGCCGGCGAATTCATGGCTCTCGGCGGCGGCGCCCGGGCAATGGGCATGGGGGGCGCCTTCATCGCGGTCGCCGACGACGCGACGACGACCTTCTGGAATCCCGCCGGACTCGCCTCGTTTTCATCGCTCGAGGCCCGACCCGCGCGCTGGGAGGCGGTGCTCATGCACGCCGAGCAGTTCGGGAATCTCATCAATTCGAATTTTTTCTCGGTCGCATTTCCGATCAAGCCGGGAGAATCGGGATGGGGATTCACGCTCATGCATATGGGAATCCCCGACATCCCGATCGTGCTGCTCAAACCCGGCATGATTACGGGTGGCGACGGTGACGACATTTACGAGCCGCAAGAGGGGGAGGGGCTCAATTTCGATCCATCAAGTATCCGCTACGAAAGCGCGAACGATATTGCCGCGCTCTTCTCGTATGCGCAGCGCTTCTCATTCGCGTCCGCGGGTGCGAGCATCAAGGTCATTCGGAACGATCAGGTGACCGGGGTTACGAGCCTCGGAATCGGGCTCGACGTGGGACTTCTCAAGCGCGGCGTATGGAAGGATCTCTCCCTCGGCGTCAAGCTCCAGGATGCAACGGGCACGTACATCGGCTGGAGCACCGGAAAACGGGAGTTCATCTATCCGGCGCTCAAGATCGGATGCGCGTATCCGTTCTCCATCAAGCAGATGAACAGCACGGTTCTCGTCGCCGTCGACGGGGACTTCAGGTACGAGAACAGGCGCGGCGCCGCGCAGCTGTGGCTCGACCGCGCGAGCGCGGATTTCCACGTCGGCGCCGAGATCGTCATCCGCGACATCGTCGCGTTGCGCGGGGGTCTCGACATGGGGCGTCCGACGGCGGGAATGGGCGTCATGCTGCAGGACTTCGGGCCGTGGCACCTTTCGGTTGGGCTCGATTACGCGCTTCTCCATCACGACGAGTTCGACATGACGCATCGGGTTTCGCTCGTGGTCGCACATTGAGGGCGGCCATCGAACATGACCGGGGACGATTGACGGGAATCGGGTACCGTTGAAAATCCTGACCTTGATACTTGCGGGGGGCACCGGAAAGGAGCTCTCGGTGCTGACTCGGCACCGGGCCAAGACCGCGGTGCCTTTCGGAGGCCGCTATCGTATCATAGATTTTTGCCTTTCGAACTGCGTCCATTCCGGCATGCATGAGATTGCGATTCTCGCGCAGTACTCACCAAAATCGCTCATCGACCATATCGGCATGGGAAAGCCATGGGATCTCGACCGCAAGAGCGGGGGCGTGTACATCCTCCAGCCGACCCATAACGGGGAGGTGGCGCAATGGTACCTGGGGACCGCCGACGCGCTATACCAGAATCTCGATCTCATCAGGAATTCGAAGGCCGAGATGATCCTCGTTCTCTCGGGGGACCAGGTGTACGTCATGGATTACCGGCGGATGCTCGAATACCACCTCGCCCGGGGCACGGCCTGCACGCTCGCGATCAAGAAGGTCCATCCAAGCCAACGGTCCCGCTTCGGCATGGTTCGCCGCTCGCGCGACGGCCTCGTGACCGCGTTCAAGGAGAAACCGACCCAATCGACCTTCCGGTTCGCCTCACTCGGCATCTACCTGTTCCGGCGCGATTTTCTCCTCGACACGCTCGAAGCGGGGAAGCGTGACATTGTCTTCGATATCATCATGCCGCTGCTGGCGCGAGGGGATGTGGCGGGCTATGAGTTCGAGGGGTATTGGGAAGATATCGGATCGATTCCGAGCTACTACCGCGCCTCGCTCCAGCTCCTCAAGCACCGGCTGCTCATCACCGATCCCGATTGGCCGATATTCACGCAGGGTGGAGGGCTTCCTCCCGCGCGGTGCGCCGACGGTTCCCGCGTGAGCAACTCGATTGTGGCGGACGGGTGCGTCGTCAAGGGGACCGTGACCGGATCGATCCTCTTTCCCGGGGTGACGGTCGAGAGGGGGGCCGTTGTGCGGGACAGCATCGTCTTTCCGTTCACGCGCATCGGAGCCGGAGCGCGCGTCGCGAAAGCGATTCTCGACAAGTTTGTGCGCGTGGGAGAAGGCGCCGCGATCGGGGGCAGGCCCGGCTCCGCCGTGACGGCGAGGAAGGCGATCTCGTCGGAGCGGCAGCCGGACGCCGGCGCGGATATCGCGGTGGTCGGACGGAAAGCGCGGATATTGCAGGGCGTCACGGTGAGTGCGGGGACACTCGTTGAACCTCACACGATCGCGCGTACGCGGAGGAAACGGTAATGAGAACGGTCGCGTTCATACTGGCGGGCGGCGTCGGAAGGCGGCTGAGCCTTCTCACCCGCTATCGGGCGAAACCTGCTGTTCCCTTCGGCGGGAGGTACCGAATCATAGATTTCACGCTGACGAACTGCGTCCGCTCCGGGATCGATGAAGTCTACGTTCTCACTCAATACATATCGCGCTCTCTCGTCCGCCACATCGGGATCGGAAAGCCCTGGGATCTCGACCGGATGACCGGGGGCCTCCATGTGCTGCACCCGCACCTCGGCTATCAGGCAACTGACTGGTACCGGGGCACGGCGGACGCCATGTACCAGAACATCTCGGTTCTGAAGGGCCTCGCCTGTGAAAACGTCATGATCCTCTCCGGGGATCATGTCTACCTCATGGACTACCGGGGCTTCATGGCGTTTCATCTCGAGGGGGGCAAACCGGCCTCGGTCGGGCTCGTCCGGGTTCCGAGGTCCCTGACCCGCGAGTTCGGCATCGCCTCCATTGACCGTTCGGGGAACATCACGAAGTTCGTTGAAAAGCCGGCCGAGACCGACAGCAATCTCGCCTCAATGGGTATCTACATATTTAATAAAGAGTTTCTAATATCAATTCTCAAACAACTTCAAGCATCGCATGCTGACCTCGACTTCGGCAAACACGTGATCCCGCACCTCGTTTCAAAGGGCCAGGTATCGGGCTACGAGTTCACGGGATACTGGCTCGACATCGGCACGCTCAAGAGCTACTACATGGCGAGCCTCGAGCTTCTCGGCGAGCGACCGCGTCTCAAACTCTGCAACACGTCGTTTCCGGTCCTGACCGTCCCTGATGACGCTCCGCCGTTCGTCGTTACGGGAAAGGCGAGCGTGAGCAATTCGCTCATATGCAACGGATGCCTCGTGCGGGGAGAGGTCCGTTCATCGATTC
>DATCCP010000261.1:0-17353 GCA_036511215.1 Candidatus Krumholzibacteriaceae bacterium | reverse complement strand
CCGCCCGCCGACGCACGCGTGGGACTGCGCCCATTCCTCGCGCGTCCGCGAGCGAACGCGGTTCTCGTTCACGGCGAGGGGGCGCTTCTTCACGCGGGCGCGCTTCCGCGGAAAACGGAACCGCTCCTCGGCGATCGCGACGACCCGGTCGAGCGGCAGGTTGCCGACGAAGCCGAGGCAGGTGTCCGCGGCCGTGTACGTCTTCGAGTGAAACGCGAAGAGATCCTCCCGCGAGTACCGCGCAATGTCCTTGAGGTACCCCGTCACCGGATGTCCGAGCGGATGATCTTTGAAAAGCGTCGTGTAGAAGAGCTCGTGGGCGAGCTCCTCGGGGGAATCATTGATGCTCCGGATCTCCTCCTGGACGACGTTCTTCTCGAGCCGGAAGGTCCGCTCGGGAATGGAGGGCCGGCAGACGATGTCGGCGAGCACGTCGGCGAGCTTCGCGAAATGCTCCTCGAGGACTCTCGCGTGGTAGCAGGTCGCTTCCTTCCCCGTGAACGCATCGTACTGCCCGCCGATCGACTCGAGATCGTAGGCGATCGTGAGGGCGTCGCGGCTCTTCGTTCCGCGGAATACGACGTGCTCGAGGAGGTGCGAGAGCCCCCGCTCCGTATCTTCCTCGCGGCTCGACCCCCCCGCGATCCAGATCCCGAACGCGACCGTCGGGGAAAAAGGATTACGCTGGTGGAGAAGCGTCGCCCCCGAGGAGAGCGTCACCTTGTGCGGGTGAGGCAGTCTGAGCATGTGATGCGGCTACAGCAGAACCTTGCGGCTCAGCTTTACTTTGCCGTCCTTGTCGATGCCGATGACCTTGACCTCGACCTCGTCCCCGATCTTGAGGACGTCTTCGACCCTGTCGATCCGCTTGCGATCGATCTCCGAGATGTGGAGCAGACCGTCCTTCCCCGGGAGGATCTGCACGAAGGCGCCGAACACCTGGATTCCGCGGACCGTGCCCTTGTACACCTTGCCGACCTCGGGCTCCTCGGTGAGCCCGCGAATCATTTCGAGCGCCTTGTCCCCCGCGGCCTGGTCGACGGCGGCGATCTCCACCGTTCCGTCGTCCTCAACCTGTATCTTCGCGCCCGTCGTGTCCTGGATGTGCCGGATCATCTTGCCTCCCGGACCGATGACGTCGCGAATCTTGTCGACAGGGATTTTGATCTGGACGATCTTCGGCGCGTACGGAGAGATGTCCTTGCGCGCAGCGCCGATCGTCCGGTCCATGATCTCGAGGATCTTCATGCGCGCCTGACGAGCCTGTTCGAGGGCCGGCTCCATGATCGCGTGCGTGATGCCGGCGATCTTGACGTCCATCTGGAACGCCGTGATGCCGTCGCGCGTGCCCGCTACCTTGAAGTCCATGTCGCCGTCGTGGTCCTCGAGGCCGAGGATGTCGGTCAGAATCGCGACCCGGTCCCCTTCCTTGACGAGGCCCATCGCAACCCCCGCGACGGGCTTCTTGATCGGCACGCCCGCGTCCATGAGGGCGAGGCTCCCGCCGCAGACGGTCGCCATCGAGCTCGAGCCGTTCGACTCGAGGATGTCGGAAACGACCCTGATCGTATACGGGAAATTCTCATCCGCCGGGATGACGGGCTCGATCGCCCGCTCGGCGAGCATACCGTGCCCGATCTCGCGGCGGCCCGGTCCGCTGAACCGGCCGACCTCGCCGACCGAGAACGGCGGGAAATTGTAGTGGAGCATGTAGCTCTTGAACGACTCCCCCGCGAGCTCGTCGAGCCGCTGCTCGTCCTGCGCGGTGCCCAGGGTCGTCACGACGAGGCTTTGCGTCTCCCCCCGCGTGAAGAGGGCGCTGCCGTGCGTCCTCGGGAGAACGCCGATCTCGCAGTTGATCGACCTGAGGTCGCCCATGCCGCGGCCGTCGCAGCGCACCTTCTCGTCGATGATCATTTTGCGCACAACCTCGCGCTCCATGTTCTCCATGACGCGTTTGAACTGCTTCTCGGAGTCGGGATACGCCTCGCCGTATTTCGCCGCGGCCTCGGTCACGAGGTCGCCGAGCGCGTTCTGCCGCGCGAGCTTTTCCTTGATGCGGGCGCGGCGGTTCACCTCGGCCAGGTAGTCGGCGCGGAGCTTCGCTTCGAGCTCCTTGTTGATCGCCGCCACCTCGAAGGCGCGTTTCGGCTTCGGGCTGCAGGCGGCGAGAAACTCCCGCTGCATGGCGTTGATCCGCTTGATCTGCGCGTGCGCGAACTCGAGCGCCCCGAGCATAACGGACTCCGAGACCTCCTTGGCGCCTCCCTCGACCATGATAATCGCGTCGTCCGAGCCCGCGACCGCGATGTCGAGCGTCCCCTCGTCGAGCTCGAGGAAGGTCGGATTCGCGATGAAGTGGCCGTCTTTCATGCCGACCCGCACGCCGCTCAGGATCGCACCGAAGGGGATATCGGAGAGCGCGAGCGCGAGCGACGCGCCCGTGATGCCGAGGATGTCGGACGGGAGACGCTGGTCGCTCGACAGAACGCTGCACGCGACCTGCACTTCCCAGCGGAAGGAATCGGGAAAGAGCGGCCTGATAGGCCGGTCGATCATGCGCGCGCCGAGCGTCTCTTTCTCGCCCGGGCGCCCTTCACGCTTGAAGAATCCGCCGGGAATCTTGCCCGCGGCGTAGAACTTCTCCCGGTATTCGACGCTGAGCGGGAAGAAATCCTGCTCAGACTTCCTGTCTTTCGACGCGACCGCCGTCACGAGAACGACGGTGCTGTCGATGCCGACGAGAACCGCCCCGTCGGCCTGCTTTGCCAATCTGCCGGTCTCGAAGTAGAAATTCTTACCTTCGAGATCCCAGTTCTTTCGTACCATTCGAGAATGAGCCTCCATTGTGCGTTACGATATGAAACAGCGAGCCGTCCTCGAACCCACGGGAGAGTCCCTTCGCTCGACCTGTGGATCGGGGGTCACTTCCTGAGATTCAAATCCTTTATGATCGCTCGGTATTTGTCGATCTTGTTGTTCTTGAGATAGTCGAGGAGCTTGCGCCGCTGGCTCACGAGCTTCAAAAGACCTCGCCGCGAGGCAAAATCCTTCTTGTGAACCTGGAAATGTTTTGCAAGCTGATTGATGCGTTCCGTGAGAAGAGCGATCTGAACTTCCGGGGAACCTGAGTCTTTCTCGTGAACCTGATACTTGCTGATGACTTCTTTTTTCACTTCTTTCGGCAGCGCCATCGTTCATGCACCTCCTTACCCAGTGATGAGATATCACGATGGCAGCAGAACGGGTTCAACCCGATCCGCCTGAAAACTGCTAACGAACCACGACTTCCATTCGCAAGTATTAGAACATACATCATCCGACATGAAAGTCAATGCCTCTTTTCCAGTATTGCGTAAGCCATTTGTCTGTCTTGCATTAACTGTGCCCGGAGCTCGGCGGGGCTCCCGAATCTCCGCTCTTCGCGAATGAACCGAAGGCATCGGACCCGGATGCGTTCGCCGTAGAGGTCGCCCGTGAAGTCAAGAAGGTGGACCTCGACGTGGCGCGCGCCGTCGGCGTGCATCGTCGGGGCCGTCCCGATGTTCATCATCCCTCCGAAGCGCCGCCCGAGCGCGTCGACCTCGACCGCGTAGACGCCTCCGGGAGGAAGGAGCTTCCCGGAGGGGCCGATCCCTGCGTTCGCGGTCGGGAACCCGATGCGCGCCCCGAGCCCCTCGCCGTGCATGACGAACGCCTCGAAGAAGTACGGCCGGCCGAGACACCGCGCCGCGTGCTCGAGACGGCGCTCGAGGACGTCCCTCCTGATCTTCGTGCTCGATATGACGCTCCCCTGGAGCACGACCGGCGGGACGACCGTAACCGCGAAATCGAGCCTCCGCGCCTCCTCGAGGAGATGTTCCCGCGAACCTTCCCTCCCGCGCCCGAGATGAAAGTCGTAGCCGACGACGAGGTGCTTCATTCCGAGCGTCTCGACGAGCCTTCCTGCGATATAGGCGTGGTAATCGATCGCCGCGGTCTCCTTCGAGAAATGCTCGATGACCGCGCAGTCGATCTCCATCTCGCCGAGCACGTAGAGCTTCTCCTCGAGGGTTGTAAGGAGCGGCGGGACTATCTCGGGATGGGTGACGGCGAGCGGGTGCGTGTCGAAGGTGAGCAGAATCGACGCGCTTCTGTTCTCGTCCCGCTTGGTGCGGGCGAGCGTCCGGATGACCTCCGTGTGTCCGCGGTGGACGCCGTCGAAAACGCCGATCGTGACGGCCGTGTTCGCGAAGGCGCCGCGGGCGATTGTTTCCGGGTTCGAAACGACGTTCATAGATTTCAGCGGCGAACGAGCCGCGCTACGCTCCCGATTCCCTGAACACGCGCCTCAGCTGGATGAGCCCGCCGAGCCCCATCTCGGCGATCGCGCCGAGCGAGCCGTCGGGCCGCTCGAGCCTGATGAGGCTCCCCTGCGCCGGGAACACCGCCTGCTTCGCCGGATGGAGCCGCGGGGTGATCCCGCGCGAAAGTCCGCGCGACTGCTCCTCCGAGAGAACCATCGCCGGAAAATGCCCGACCGCCTCGGTGAGGGAGTATCCCGGATGAGCCGCCTCGAGGAGCGTCTCGAACTCGGCATCGGATACCGCGTCGTCGAGCGAGAAATGCCCGATGCGCTTCCGCACGAGCCCGCTGAGGTAGGCGGGCACGCCGAGCGCGTCCCCGATCTCCTCCGCGAGAACGCGGAGGTAGAGTCCCCGCGAGCAATACACCTCGATCCTGATGACGGGCGGCTGGAACTCGAGCAGATTGATCTCGTAGGTGTCCACCTCGCGCGGGCTCCGGTCGATCTTCTCCCCCCGGCGGGCGAGCATGTAGAGCGGCGTCCCCTTGTGCTTGAGCGCGGAGTACATCGGCGGCGTTTGGGACCGTTTTCCCTTGAACCGGGGAAGCACGGTCTCGACGGCGTTCCGGTCGACGTGGGCCCAGGAGCCCGTCCGGAGAATCCGACCGCTCTCGTCCTGCGTGTCGGTCGCCTCCCCGAGCCTGATGTCCGCGACGTAGCGCTTCGGAAGGTCCATGAGGTAGTTCGACAGCTTCGTCGCCTCGCCGGTGAGTATGAGAATGAGCCCCATCGCCTGCGGGTCGAGGCTCCCCGCGTGCCCGATCTTGTCGAGGCGCATGACGCGCTTGAAGGCCCTCACGCAATCGTAGGTGGAGTTGCCCCGGGATTTGGCGACCGGTATCACGCGGTCCGTGAGCCGCTCGCGCGCGGATACATTCGCCATCATGAATTCTTTCCGCGATCCTCGGCCGCGAGCATCCCCTCGAGCGCGCCCACGATGAGCGATTTCGCCCCGGCGAGGTCGCCGCTGATCGTGAGGCCCGCGGCGCTGCGGTGCCCCCCGCCGCCGAATCTCTCGGCGAGGGAGGCGACGTCGAAGCTATTGCGCGAGCGGAGGCTCACGCGGATCTCGCGCGGACCGACCTCCCGGAACAGGGCGGCGAGCTCGACCTCGTCGATCGAGGCGGCGTAGTCGACGAATCCCTCGGTTTCGCTCATCGCGCCCCCCGCCGCCGAGAGCATCTCCTGGGAAACGTGCATGGCGGCGATGCGCCCGCCGCCGTGCACCTCGAGCGATTCGAGCGCGCGGGCGAGGAGCTTGAGCGTGCTCAGCTTCTTTACGTAGATGAACTCGTGCGCGAGCTCGTAGGGGCGGGCGCCGAGCTCGGCGAAGCGCGCCGCCATCGCGAGCGCCTCCGCGTTCGTATTCTGGAACTTGAAGCCCCCCGTGTCCATGAGAACGCCGAGGTAGAGGAAGTCCGCCATTTCCGGGGTGATGCGATCCGGGGCGACGCAGGCGAGGAACCGGTAGACGAGGATCGCCGTCGCGCTCGCACGCTCGTCGATGACGTTGATGTCCCCGTACAGCTCGTTCGTCGGGTGGTGGTCGATATTGACGATCGGAACGGCGTTGTCGCTGATCACGAGGTCGGCGGTCCGGGCCGTCGTCGGCGAGTCGAGCGCGAACACCATATCGGGCTTGTAGGACGCGAGCGCCTCCTCACGGACAAAAAGCCTCATGAGCGGAAGCCCGAGGTAGATCTCGGCCATGTCCCCCGGCGTGAAGCAGGCGACTTCCTTGCCGCGCCCGAGGAGGAACGCGGCAAGGGCGAGCATCGACCCGATGCAGTCGCCGTCGGGATCGATGTGCCCGAGAAGGATATACCGCGCGTGCGTCCCGATGAGCGCGTCGATCGCGCGGAACTCGCTCGCGAACCGTTCGTCAGGCATCCTTCGTTCCTTCTTCTTCGCCGTCCTTCGAGCGCTCTTCATCCTCGTGGTGAATCTGCTCGATGAGCTCCTCGATCTTCAACGCGCGATCGAGGGACGTGTCGAACTGGAATATGAGCTCGGGAACGACATGGAGCCGCAGGCGCTTGCCGATCTGCCCCCGCAAGAAACCCGAGCAGCTTGCGAGCCCCTTCTGAACAGCCACGGGGTCGCGCGCTCCCCCGATGACGTTGTAGAGGATCTTCGCCGACGAATAGTCCCGCGAAGCCTCGACGTGCGTGACGGAGACGTTCGCCACGCGCGGGTCCTTGACTCGCCGGAGCAGGAGCTCCGCGACGAGCACCATGATCTCCTCCTCGATCCGGGCTTTGCTCTTTTCGCTCATCGAATCGCACCTTTCGCGCCGCCGGGCGCTCAGTAGTGATTGCGCTCGCAATCGCAGAGCACGATCCGGGGCTCATGCTCGAGAAACTCCATGACGTCGCGCTCGACGATCTCCACGCCCCGCCGGTCCGTCGCGACCGCCGCGATCGCGAGCTCGCTCCGCTGCCATTTATCCTGGAAATCGTTCTCGCACACGCTGACGTTGAAACGGTTGCGGAGCTTGGCTTTGACGCTCGCGAGAACGAATCGCTTCTGCTTGAGGGAGGTACACCCGGGCAGGAGAAACTGGATCCTGAGGCTCGCGACGATCACGGGGAACGACCCTCCTCGCGCCTATTTGATCGATTTGCTCTGGCTCTCCTCCACGAATGCCTCGAGCAAGTCCCCTTCCTTGAAGTCGTTGAACCCGCTCACCCCGATGCCGCACTCGAACCCCGCCTGCACCTCCTTGGCGTCGTCCTTGAACCGTTTCAGGGAAGAAATCGACCCCGTGTGAAGAATATCGTTCCCTCGCTTGACGCGCACCTTCCCGTTGCGCACGATGCTCCCCGACTTTACATAGCACCCGGCGATCGAGCCCACTTTCGAGACCGCGAACACCTGGCGGACCTCGGCCACCCCGGTGTCCCGTTCCGTGATGACAGGCTCGAGGAGTCCCGACATGGCCGCCTTGATGTCGTCGATCGCCTGGTAGATGATGTCGTAGTTACGGACGTCGACCTTCTCGTACTTCGCCAGATGCGCCGCCTTCGGCGTCGGGCTCACGTGAAATCCGATCACGACCGCGTTCGACGCGGAGGCGAGCAGCACGTCGCTCTCATTGATGGCGCCGACGCCCTTGTGGATGATATCGATCTTGACCTCTGTGCTGTCGATTGAGGAGAGGCTGTCGACGAGGGCGCCGACGGAGCCGTCCATGTCGGCCTTGATGATGAGGTTGAGCTCCTTCACCACGCCTTCCTTGATCTGCTTGTAGAGATCGTCGAGGGTGATGCGCGTCACGATGCGGCGGTCCTTCTCGCGCTGGTACTGCTGGCGCTTGAAGGAGATCTCGCGCGCCGTCCGGTCGTCCTCGACCTGCACGAAGTTCTCGCCGGCGTTCGGCAGACCCATGGAACCGAGCACGACGACCGGGGTCGAGGGGGGCGCGGCGTCGATCTTCTTGTTGCGCTCGTTGAGGAGCGCGCGGACGTGGCCGTAGTAGTTCCCCGCGATGAACACGTCGCCGACCCTGAGCGTCCCCTGCTGGATGAGCACCGTGCAGACGTTCCCGCGGCCCTCCTCCTTGCGCGCCTCGAGCACGACCCCGCGGACGGGCGCCTCGGGGTCCGCCTTGAGATCCATCATCTCGGCCTGGAACAGGATCATCTCGAGGAGTCGGTCCACGTTCTTGTCCAGCTTGGCCGAGATCTCGACCCCCATGACGTTCCCGCCGTATTCCTCGAGAACGATGTTCTGCTTGAGAATTTCGCGTTTCACGCGCTCGATGCTCGCGTTCGGCAGATCGATCTTGTTGATCGCGATGATCATCGGAACGTCCGCGGCGCGGGCGTGATTGATCGCCTCGATCGTCTGGGGCATGATCCCGTCGTCGGCGGCGACGACGAGGATGACGATGTCCGTGACCTGCGCGCCGCGCGCCCGCATCGCGGTGAAGGCCTCGTGGCCCGGTGTGTCGATGAAGGTGATCTTGCCCTTCTCCGTTTCGACGACATAGGCGCCGATATGCTGGGTGATGCCCCCCTTCTCCCCGGCGATGAGATTGCTCTTCCTGATGGCGTCGAGGAGCGACGTCTTCCCGTGATCGACGTGCCCCATGATCGTCACGACGGGAGGCCGCCCCTGCAGGCGCTCGGGCTTCGCCTTGCGCTTCTCGCGGAGCAGCTCGTGCCCGTAGCTCTCGGTGAACTCGACCTTGAAGCCGTAATCGTCGGCGATCATGGTGATCGCGTCGGGGTTCAAACGCTGATTCATCGTGATCATGAGCCCGAGGCCGAGGCACTTCTGGATGACCTCGGAGGGATCGATCTTGAGCTGCTCGGCGATCTCGGCGACCGTCGAGAACTCCGGAAGATGGATAACGTTTTCTTCCTCGACGACCGCCACCACGTCCTCGCGGTGCTTGCGCCGGTGGGTCTTCCGCGTGATGTCGAGCTTCGCGAGCGTTCGTTTGACGCTCTCCTTGACCGCCTTCTGGTCCGCCTCTTTGCGCTTTTCGACCTTCTTTTCCTTGTGGGGACGCGCCGGGCGCGGGGGCTTCGGAGGCTTTTCCTGCTTGTCTTTCTTTTTGACTTCCTTCGTCGTCGCGGCCTTGACCCGGCTCAAGTGCTGCTCGATGAGGAGCTCCGCCCGCTGCTCGACCGTGCTCATGTGGCTCTTGATCGCGAACCCGTCCTTCACGAGGATCTTGATCAATGCATCACTCGAGACATTGTATTTTCGGGCAAGCTCGTAAACGCGAATCTTAGCCACGCGATTGCAACTCCCTTCGCTCCCTGGATACCGGACGCGTCAGCGGATTATTCCGCGGACGACTCCTCCCCGGTCTCTCCGGCTTCGCCGGACTTTTCCTCATCATCGTCGTCACTGTCCTCTTTGACGTCTTCTTCGATATACTTTTCAGTTTCCCCGGCGGTCTTTTCGTCGGCCTTTTCGGCCTCTTCTGCCTCTTCGCCATCCTCGTCGGCGCTTTCCTCGGCGCTCTCCTCGCCGCTTTCCTCGGCACCCTCCTCGCCGGCTTTCTCCTCGATATCCTCTTCGAGCGCCTTCTCCGTCTCTTCGACGGCGGACTCATCGGCGCCGGCCGCCGCGGAGGTCTCCTCCTTCGTCTTCCCCTTCTCGCCGGCATCCTTGAACACATCCGCCTCGGTGAGGGCAGGCTCCTCTTTTTTCTTCGCTTTCTTCTCGGGGCCGAAGATTGCCTCGTCGAACAGCGGCTTGCCCCCCACCACCTCCTGCATCTCTTTCTTGAGAAGCTCCTCGAGCGCCTTGTTGAGCTCCTCCATCGTCTCGGCCGCCGTGTTTTTCAGCTTCTCCGCCGTCTTCTCGCCGATGCCCTCGAGCTCGGTGAGCTGATCGATCGGCGTGCGATGCAGCTTTTGCACGGTCAGGATGCCGGCGCCTTTCAGCTTCTGCGCCATCCTCGCCGTAACGCCGTACATCTCGGAAATATCCATCTGGAGCTTCTGGTCGAGCTTGTCGCGCTTCTCGATCTCTTTCATCGTGATAAGGTCGATCTTCCAGCCGCTGAGCTTGGAGGCGAGGCGAACGTTCTGCCCTTCCTTGCCGATCGCGAGCGAGAGCTGGTCGTCCTCGACGATCGCGAGCACGTGATGCTCCGACTCGTTGAAGCGCAAGGAAGCGACCTTCGCCGGCGCGAGCGCCTTCGTGATGAACTCGTTCTGGTTTTCGTTCCAGCTGACGATATCGATCTTCTCGCCGTGGAGCTCGTTGACGACCGCCTGCACGCGGGAGCCCTTCATCCCGACGCAGGAGCCGACCGCGTCGACCTTGTCATTGCGCGAATGGACGCCGATCTTCGACCGGCCGCCCGGCTCGCGCGCGATGGTCTTGATCTCGACGTCGCCGTCGAATATCTCGGGAACCTCCTGCTCGAAGAGCTTGCGGAGAAACAGCTCGCTCGTGCGGGAGAGGGTGATCTGGGGGCCCTTCGCGTTCTTGTCGACCTCGAGTATGATCGCGCGGATCGTATCGCCCTGGTTGTACCGTTCCTTTTTGATCTGCTCGCGCATCGGCAGGTACGCCTCGGCGCGTCCGAGGTTCACGAGAATGTTGCCGCGGTCCACCTGGCGGACCGTGCCGGAAACGATCGCCCCGACCTTGTCCTTGTATTCGTCGAAGATGCGGTCGCGTTCGGCCTCGCGCACCTTCTGCATGAGCACCTGTTTGGCGGTCTGGACGGCGTTGCGCCCGAACTCGTCGAGCGATATGTAGATCTCGACCTCCCCGCCGACCTCGGCCGAGCGGTCGATCTTCTTCGCGTCCTCGAGGGTGAGCTCGGCGAGCGGCACCGCCACTTCCTCGACGACCCGGTAGGTCCGGTAGATCTCGAGCATCCCCTTCACCTCGTCGATGTGCACCTTGAACTCCGCCTCCTGCCCGTACTTGCGCTTCCCTGCCGAGACGAGGCTCTGCTTGATCATTTCAACGAGGGTGTTCTTGTCGACTTTTTTCTCGCGGATGATCTGCGAGAATGCTTCTATGAAGCCACCATTCATCGCACCAATCTCCCTTTTCGGATAATCAACGCATTCTATTTCAGTCTACGGCCAAAGTCAAAGTCTTTTGCCCCGGCGCTCCCCGCGCGGTTCCCGGCATTCCGGCCCCGGCGCGCCCGCGGCCGCCGGATGCAGATTCGCTCGCACGATGCTCTCGAACGCGATCGCTCGCTCGGCACCGTCCACGGAGAGGATGAGCGACGTCTCGTCCGCGGCGACGATTCCGCCGATCGCCGTCGTCTTCGCGCCGCGAGCGTCGAAATACTCCACTCGCGCTCGCTCCCCCCGGAATCTCGCGAAGTGCGCGGGCTTCGTGAGGGGTCGCGCGAATCCCGGCGAGGAAATCTCGAGATTGTACGGCCCCGGAAGCGTCTCGACGCCTTCGAGCACGAGACCGAGGACCTTCGTGACCCGGACGCAGTCGGCGATCGTCACGGCCTGGTCCGCGCGGTCGAGGAAAAGGCGGATGGTCTTGCGCCTCCCGGAGGAATGCGCCTCGGCCTTGACGAGCTCGTACCCGAGGGCATCGAGCTCCCGCTCGATGAGACTTTTGAGTTCACCGTCAAGATCCATACGTCCGCCTCGAGCGAGCGATAAAACAAAAATGGGGGCCCCAAGCCCCACACACAGCTCAATAGGTAGCGGAAACGACGGGAGAACGCAAGAGAAATATTGGGCTAGCGCTCGTCCCAGATGAAGCGGATGAGCACGCTCCCGACGCCGGCGAGACTCGCGGGCGCGCACTTGTCGGGCGTGTCGGCGAGGGTGTGCCAGTAGGGATAATCGAAATCGATGAGATCGATCGCGGGGACGCCCGCCTGAATGAAGGGGAGATGATCGTCGATGATGGACGGACCCTGCGAATCGACGAAGTTCGCAACGCCGAGCGCTTTCGCGATCCCGTAGATCCGTCCGCAGAGCGCAGCGGACGCGGCCTCGGAGAACCCCTCGACGGGAATGCGCGCGTCGCGCTCCCCGATCATGTCGATAACGACGACCGCGATCGGGCGGTCGCCGCCGAGGCTCGCCGCGTAGCGGCGCGACCCGAAGAGGTAATCCCGCGTATTCCCTTCCTCGCCGTAATCCTCCCCGTCGAAGAACACGAGGTCGACGCCGACGGGCGGCTTCGCGGCGTCGAGGAGGCGCGCGATCTCGAGCAGGACCGCCACGCCGCTCGCGCCGTCGTTGGCGCCGGGGATCGGTTTCGCGCGGTTCGCGGCGTCGGGATCCCGGTCCGCCCGAGGCCGTGTGTCGTAGTGGGCGCCGAGGAGGATCCGTTTCGACGAGGACGCTCGATACCTCGCCACGATGTTCACGAGGTGGAGCGTGTCCCCCTTCGAAGGAACCGCGTCGAAACGCTGCATCGACACGTCCGCGCCGTACGCCGCGAGCCTGTCGACGATGTACCGCTCGACCGCCGCGTGCCCCGGCGATCCCGGATAGCGGGGCCCCATGTCGCACTGCGCCCGCAAGAATCCGAACGCTGCGTCGCCGTCGAACGACGGCGGCGCGGTCTTCGCGCAGGCGGCGAGCTGAAGCGTCCCGATACAAACGACCGCGATGATGCTCCGTGCCGTCACCCAAGTCTCCTCAGAATTTGAATTCGGCGTTCAAGCGGACATCGATCTCCTGGTGCACCTGCCCCAGCCGGCCTCCCGAGGTGCGCTTGTAATCGATCCCCATGCCGCCCGTCACGTTGTTGCTGAACCGGTACGAGACGTTCGGCGACACCGAGAGCACGGCCGAGGCCGGATCGATCTGCGTCGATGCGCTGCTGTATGCGAGATTGAGCGCCGTCGTGAGCACGCTGTTGAAGCTGAGCTTCCGCTTGTTGAGGAGCGGGAGCGGTATCCCGAATCCCTTGCTCCCCTGGATATTGTACTTGAACCCGAGGTTCACGCCCCAGGTCTTGTCCCAGAGCTCCTGGTTGTTCCTCACGTGCGTTTTCTTGCTGTAGGTGGCGCCCAGGTCGGTCGAGAGCGTGTTCTTCCATTCGAGGTTCCATACGGGGTTCAGAACGTAAGCGTTCTCCTCCCCGCTCAGCGTCACGCTGTTTCTCCGTTCGAACCCGACCACGAGATTGCCCTGCTGTATGTATCGACTGAGGAGCCGGTATTTCTCCATCCCCTTCCAGTTGAGAGTGAGCGTCGGCCAGATGGAGCTCGTGCTCTTGGATCGCTTGCCGTTGAAATCGTCCTCGCCCAGGTTGAATCTCCCTTTGATCTCGACCCCGATGTTCGCGGTAAGTCCGACCGCGGATCGAAGATCGATGCTCACATTGTTCGTCGCCCGCGCCGGCGAGTTGTCGGCGATGGAATCGGTAGCGCTCGGAGCGCCGGAATGCTCGCTGAACCCGAGCTGGTACCAGAGATCCGCGCGATCGTAGATCCGGTCGTAGGAGCTGCGGTGGTCGATGTTGACGTTGGCGTTGATCGGCTCGACGGAACCGAGGAAGCGGATGAGCTTCCTGACCGGCAAGAGCGGATCGCGCTTCTTTGCCCGAAGCGTGTCCACCTTGGCGCCGGCCGTGTCCGCCCTCGCCGCCGCGGTCGTATCCGCCCGGGCGCCGCCGGCCTCGCCGGGCCGCGGCCACGTTCCCGGTCGCGCCCCGAGACCCTTGAGCCCTCCGGCCTCCGGCCCCTTCGCCGGCTGCCCCGCGGCGGGAGCGGCCGGGGCGCTCCCCTCCGCGGGCGGCGGCGCCGCCTCCTCCTCGTCCCGCTGGATCTTCCCCGCATTGTCGTGCTGCGGGTTCTGCTGCGCTTCGCGCATCTGCCTCGCCCGGTCCGAGGCGGTCGTCGGCAACGACCAGGAACCGCCGCCGCGCGCCGAGCGCTTCGCCACTTCCCCCTTCTCGACGAGATTGAAGATCTCGCCGAGCCTCATGATGTATTTTCCCGTGTCGAGGATGAACGCGAAGGTCATCTCGCGCTCGTTGCTGATCGAGCGCGTCCCGAACGGATCGTAGAGCGGGACCCCGTCGACTTCCCGCCGCACCTGGCGCCTGCTCGGATTCAGGTCCTCCGAATAGCGGCTCTTGAAATCGAACCGCGGATTGAACTCCGAGAGAATGAAGATCTGGTGGCTCGGCTGATAATTGAGGCTCACGTTGTGAGCGAAGTTCGTTTCCGCGCCGATCGGTATCCCTCGGAAATTGTGGTCGACCCCGAGATCCCGCTGCTCGGACAGGTTGAAATTGATCTTGATCGACTCGAACGGCTCATACAGCGAGTTGACCGTGTTCTGCCAGCTCGCGCTGTAGAAGAACGGGCGCCTGATGAACGTCGTGTCGCCGCTCAGCGTGTACTCCTCCCGCGTCTGGCGGCTCGCCCCCGTCTCGTACGACAGGCTCGAGAGCCAGTAACGCCATTTGACCCCGCGGAAGAGAGCGAGCTCGCGCTTCTGCCTGAACTGCAGCTGGTAGCTGAGGCTCCCGCTCATCGTCCAGGTCGTATCGCGGTGCGTCGACGAGTAGTTGTCGCGCTCCGAGTAGCTGAACGCCGTCTTGAGATTGTCGAACAAGTTCTTCATGATGTAGTTGGACGAGCCCCTCCTCGACATCGATACGTTGAAACCGTAGCTCCTCGAGATGTTCTGCAGATCTTTCCGCATGTCGGCATCCGCGATCTCGACGTCCGAGTTGAGCATGTACTTGGGGAGCATGTCCGTCGAGTTGTACTGGAAATTGACCGGGAGCTCGAACCCCGCCGTCGGCACGAAGTAGTTGACCTCCGTCTTCGCGTTCAGGTTGAGCCCGGTGTTCGTCGAGCCGCTCCCGCGGCTCTGCCGGAGCGAGCGGAACTCGGGCCCCGTCCGCGTGTAGCTCCCGTTGACCTGGAGAATGCCCGCGAAATCGGCGCTGAACCTCACGTTCTCCGCGTGGTCGATATCCCGGCGCACGCTGCCGAGCCTGATGTCGTCGAACCAGACATCCCCCGTGCCGAGCGTCCGGTTCGACCTGTTTCTGAGGCCGGCGTAAAGGAACCGCACGTTGAAGAGGGTCGGGTTGCCTCGCAGCTTCGCGGTGTAGATTCGCCCGCTGACGGCGTCGCGGATCTGCTTCGTGACGACATTCGCGTTCGTCCGGTCGGCCTCGAATTTGAGATTCGTGAGGTCGCTCAGATTGACGTTCACCTCGATCCATTGTCTGGCGGTCTCGCTCGTGAACGGCACGTCGACCTCGTAGTAGCTCGTGCTGTCGTATGCGATCTGGAAGTAGAAATCGACCTTGTCGTTGTCGTCGACGGCGTAATTGGGCCGTATAAAGAACTGAAGATCCCGGTACTGCTGGTAGTTCTGCCCCTGCCCGAAGAAGCGCTTTATGATGCGGAAGGAGGTGGAATCGGCGAACTCTTCGAAATTCATCCTCAGCGACCCCTCCTTGTTGTCGATGCCTGCCTCCTGCTGAACGCTGTACGGCGGCCGGTACTGGCTCGCGTCGTCCTTGTTGTTGATGGTCCCCACGATGAGCTGCTGCCCGGGAGCCTTTCGGCTCGAATCGAGGCTGTCGGCGAGGTTCCGGATGCCGTTGAACTCCCAGCGGCTGCCGACGAACTGAAGCTCGCCGAACTCGACGAGGCGCGCGTCGTCGAACTGGATGCTCGGATCGTTGAACACCTGGATGGAATCGAGTCCGTCCACCCAGATCCGCATGTGCTGGATCGCGTCGAGCCGGGGCTCCCCCTGTCCCACCCTCCGCATCTTCGAGAGGTCGATGCGGTACTTCCTCCAGGCCTTCCGGGGGTTGAGATTCTTCTCCTGATCGTACTGCTTTAGGAGGTCGGGGGAGAAATCGCGCCGGACGTCGATCGAGGCGGAATCGGCGAGGTTGAAGCTCACCGTGTAGTATGCGTTGATCTCGTCGAGGTACCCGTTGCTGTTGAGATCCTCGGAGTCGTGCATCCCGTTTCCCTTGCGGCAGTCGATCCCCTCGTACACGGACTTGCTTCCGTTCCAGGCGGCGTCGCCGAAGTCATTCGGGTAGGTGCAGGTCTCTCCCTCGAAACCCGTGTCCTCGTAGATCGTCCATCCGTACGGCGGTTTGTCCTCGTCGTCGAACTTGTTGAGCGCGCTCTGGTAGAAATCCTCGTCGATGCGCCCGAAATCGATGTGAACCGTGCCGTGCCGCGGAGTCGTGCCGGCCGGATCGAATGCGAAATCGTTCACCCAGATCTCGATGTACTGCGCCGTCGAGAGATCGAGGCCGCCCCCCGGAAAACCGGTCATGATGCCGCACCACTGACCGGCCTGGGGATTGATCGCATCGAGAAAGAGAGTCGTCAGAGTCGAATTCTCGCGCGTGCTGAGCGCCGGGTTGAGATCGCGTCTGCTCGTGATGAAGTACTCCTGTTTCGACGTCCTCGCCGCGTTGTACCAGTAGAACTCCGGCTCGGTATCGGGGCCGCGGAGGACGTCGCCCGAGCTGTGCCACTCGAGCGCCGGGCTCGACTCGTACCAGCCTCTCCGCAGAAAGCTCACCTGATTGGCCTCCTCGATCCCCTCCATGTCGTCGACGATCGCCTCCCCCTTTGTGTTCGGGTTGGGTATGCTCACCGCGACCTCGCCGCCGAGATTCAGGGAGCTCTGGCTGTTCGTATCGACGCGGGGAAGGAGATTTGCGATCGTCGTCATCCACCTCGGATAGAAGACAAAGCTCCCGTTGAGATCGGCGGCCATCGTCCTCCCCGGCTCCTCGCCGAGGCGGGGCATGTACTTCGGCGCGCCTACCGAGCTGTAGAGAAAGGTCCCGTTGATGCGCGAGTCCGGCGAAAGGTTGAGGCTCGCGCCAAGGCCGAGGAGCGTGTTCTTGCCGCCGCCGACGAGCGGCTTGTGCTGGTAGTCGATCGTGACCTTCGAATCGGGCAGAATGCTCGTCTTCAGCGTCACGGAGCCGCTCGAGTAATCGATGTCGTAATCGGTGCCGCGAACGAGCTTCGTCCCATCGACGGTGACGACCTCGCTCCCCTCGATGATGTCAAAGGCGGACAGCTGGAAAATGCGCTGACCGTTCGAGGCCTCGACGACGATATTGTAATGGTGGTTGTTCCCCTTGACGATGTCGGTCAACGCCTCCTGGTAGAGACCGGCGTCGAGCGTGAGATTCGCATAGTCGAAGCTTTTCTCCCGGGCGTCGGTCGTGTCGCTCAGAAACCCGGCCACGATCTCCCGGGGAGGATCGAACGGCTCGAACCAGGGAAACATGAGGTAGCCGCGTTCATAATCGACGATGCCCGGCAGGTTGTCGATAAGGTCGTCCTTGCCGGGAAGTCCCGTGCTGTTGATCTTCGCGTCGAGCCCGAAGATTCTCAGGTAGCTGAGATTCGACGCCGGATCGATATTCCTGTTGTCGCGGTTCGATGTGTCCTCGATCCGCACGCGGAGCGATTTCGCGTCGATCTGGCTCGAACCGAGGGAGTAAACGTTGCGCATCATCTGGTTCCAGATGGGGTCGGTCGCCCGCTCGCCGGTCGAGGCGTCCTTCGGAAGGCAGATCACCCGT
>DATCCP010000260.1:0-3615 GCA_036511215.1 Candidatus Krumholzibacteriaceae bacterium | reverse complement strand
GTAGATGTCCCGCGCATCGCGATAGAGCTGAAGCGCCTTTTCGGGATCTCCACCCTTCTGGGCCGCGGAGGCATCTTTCTCGAGAACCTTCGCCTGCGCCCGCATCACCCGCTGCTCGGCGGACCAGTGCCGGTATGTCGCCACGAGCTTAAGCGCGGCCCCCGAGCCCGTCTTCTCCCTATAGAGACGCGCGAGCCGTTCAGCCAGTGCCATCTGCGACCGAGCGCCCGCTTCGTCCCGTGCCTCGCCGCTCGCGACGGCGGCATCCAGGAGCTGCCCGACCGCGGAGGCGACGATAATGGAATTCGATTCGACTGATGAGGCGAGCGCGCTGTCACTCGCGGCGCGCACGAGCGAATCGGCAAGCGCGATGAACCGCGCGACGGGATCTTGCGAAGCGAGCGCACCATGAGCGAGGCTCGGGAGAAGGAGCGCGGCGAAAAAGTAGAGCGGAACCTTTGATATTCTGGGCATACGTCAACTTTGTAAGGGAAAAAACCTCCACGCATCTCGGCCCAATCGGCTCATGACGGAATGAGTTGTCCCTGAAAATGTGCGCGAGGCGCCGGAGCTTGAGCGGTCGTTCCCGTGTAAATCTTACACCTATTCTCTCGTATGATGTGGCGGCTCCCCCTGTTACATGGCCACCCGAACCCCTGTTGTCCTGATAACCCCTTCGAGCTCCCCCCGCTTGTAGATTATTATACTCCCTTTTGCTCAAATTGTAAACTCGCTTTTACGGCGTGGGAACATCATGCCAAGCAATGAATTGGCTCGTCGGACGGCCAGGGGACCTTCGTATAATCCTGAAGCCCCAATGTAATTGTGGAAAACGGATCGGCGGGCGGCATGAATATATGGTGGGGACTGTAGGATTTGAACCTACGACTTCTATCGTGTGAGGATAGCACTCTACCGCTGAGTTAAGCCCCCACGCGCGGGATAGTATACAACCGCAAATCTATTTGCAAGAGCCGGAATCTCCCCGAACCGGATTCCGGTCCGTTCACTCCCGCTCCCGGTTCTCGTTCATGATCGCCTGCGCCGCGGGATAGTCCGTTTCTTTGACATAGAGCTTCATCTCGCCGAGGCCGTTCACGGTGAGCGGGAGCACATTCTGCGAAACGCCTGCGCGTATCGCCACCTCTATTCCCTCGGACTCGAGCATTCCCTTGAGCACCTGGGCCTCGAAATCCCCCTGCACCGCGGCGAGCTCGATGAACTTCTCGCTCCGATTGTCCTTCGAATTATCCTTCGAATTCTCCATCATTTTCCTCCCGGCGTCATGATAATACTACCTCCGCCATATCGGGGCAATGACAATGCTCGCCCGGCGGGCAACCAAGGGAGCGCCCGGGCTCGCGGCGTTCTCGTTCCTCGTGAGTGCGGTAATCATCCCGCCAGCTCCGCCGCGAGCGCCCAGTAGGGATCCGTTTTCGGGTGCTCGAGGGCCGTCATCTCGCCCCCCCGCACCACCGTGAGCCCTTCCTTCGCCGGAACGACCTCGCCGCACACCGCGCTCGGGACGCCGCTCGCGGACAGGGCCGCCTGCAGCTCGAGCGCCTCCCCCGCATCGACGACAGCGATCAGGGTGCCCTCGCTGATGGAGATGAACGGATCGAATTTGAAGAGCTCCGCCGTCCTCCGCACGACGGGCTGAACCGGGATCAGTGCCTCCTCGATTCTCAGCCCGTACGCCCCCGCCCTCGCCATCTCGTAGAGACCGCCCCAGATGCCGCACTCGGTCGCGTCGTGCATCACATGGACCCCGCTGAACGACCTGGCCACCGCGCAATCATCGAGAACGGTCATCTGACGGAAAATACCGGCCGCTTCCCTCTGGAATGCCTCCCCTCCCGCCCTCACGAATTTTCCGGCGAAGAGCACCGCGAGGAGCCCCGTCGTCTCTATCGCGGGCCCCTTCGTTATCAGTACCCTGTCCCCGATCTTCACGCGGTGGGGACCCCTGAGCTCCGTTTCGTCGCCGATCGCGATGGCGGTGGCGCCGCCGACCATCGGGTAGTTGCATCCGGTGTAGCGCGCGGTGTGCCCCGTGACGATGCTCATCCCGTACCGCTCGGCCTCTCCATGCACGGCACTCCAGAGCTCCTCGAGCTCGTTCTCGGTCGTTTCCGGCGGGAGATTGAGATCGATCGCGAGATACTTCGGCGTGAGCCCCGAAACGGCGACGTCCGAAACGACGATGTGAAAAGCGAACCAGGCGGCCTTCGAGAAACCGAACGCCGGGACGATGAAAAACGGATCGGTCGACAGCGCCACCGCCTTCCCGCCGATCCTCAGCACGCCGTAGTCGACGCCGTGACGGGGACCGATGATGATGTCTCCATCGGGCGCGCCGAGACGGGGATAAATGACGCGGTCGAAGAACTCGGGATGGATTTTCCCAAGCTCGGGAAGTTTTTCGGATTTCATCGTGCCTCCCTCCGCATCGAGACAGGATTATCCGCGCTCGTATGCCTCCTGTCAATAGTGCGGTTCAAGCCCGCGCGGCGACCGGGGCGGCCGGCCGCATCTCGTGCCTTTTCCCTTGTTCCCGCGGCTCTTTCGCCCTATACTGCGATTCTCGAAATCGCTGGAGGATTCATCATGTACGACGTCACCATTATCGGCTCTGGTCCTGCGGGGCTCACCGCGGCCATATATGCGCGCCGCGCCGGGCTCTCGACGCTCGTCGTCGCGGGCTCGCAGCCCGGCGGCCAGCTCACGATCACATCCGCCGTGGAGAATTTCCCGGGCTTCCCCGACGGGATCGAGGGCCCCGAGCTCATGGACCGCATGCGGACGCAGGCGGAAAAATTCGGCGCCGCCTTCGACCTCGGGGAGATAACAGCCGTCGGCCTCAAGGTGAAGCCCTTCAATGTGGCCATCGGCAAGAAGACGATCGAAACCCGCACGATCATCATCGCGACGGGCTCCGCCTGCCGCTGGCTCGGGCTCGAATCGGAGCTGAAGCTCCGCGGCAAGGGGGTTTCGGCCTGTGCGACGTGCGACGGCTTCTTCTTCACGGGCAAGCACGTCGCCGTCGTCGGCGGCGGGGACGCGGCGATCGAGGAGGCGACCTTCCTCACGAGATTCGCGAGCCGGGTGACGATCGTCCACCGGCGGGACGAGCTCCGCGCCTCGAAGGCGATGCAGAAAAAGGCGCTCGACAATCCCAAGATCGACTATGAATGGAACTCGGCCGTCGAGGACATTCTCGATCCGGCCGCGAACAGGGTCACCGCGCTCGTTTTGAAAAACGTCAAGACCGGCGCGAAGAAGGAGCTCCTCGTGGACGGGGTCTTCGTCGCGGTCGGCCACGAGCCCGCGACGGGGGCGTTCAAGGGCTCAATCGAGCTCGACGAAAAGGGTTACGTTGTAACGCGCGGAACGCGGACCTCGGTGCCCGGTGTGTTCGCCGCGGGGGACGTCCAGGATCCCCGATACCGCCAGGCGATCTCGGCCGCGGGGAGCGGCTGTCAGGCCGCGATCGACGCGCTCAAGTTCCTCGAGGGAGAGGATGCCTTACCGGGCTGGTGAATGGCATGGAGCAGTTCCACGGTAAACGGGCTCTCGTGACGGGCGGCTCCCGCGGTATCGGGCGGGCGATCGCGT
>DATCCP010000259.1:0-6083 GCA_036511215.1 Candidatus Krumholzibacteriaceae bacterium | reverse complement strand
CATTCTCGATCTCGCCGAAAAGAGCAACGCGGACTCGTTCGCGCGCCTCGCGCACGCGGCGATCCGGGACGTCGCATCACGGGGGAGGCTCCCGCTCCTCGTCGGGGGTTCCGGGCTCTACTTTCGCGCGATCACCGAGGGATTCTTCGACGTCGATCTCGACCCGTCGAAGCGGATCTCGTTCGCGGAATCGCTCCGCGGGGTTCCGGATGGGGTCCTTCGGTCGCGGCTCGAGCGCGACGATCCCGATAGCGCCCTGCGCATCCACCGAAATGACCGATACCGGATGATTCGGGCTCTCGAGGTTTTCACGCTGACGGGAAAACCTCTGAGCGCGCACTTGCGGGCGCAGCACCCGGATCCGGAGCGCCAGGAAATTCGTTACGTCAAGATCGGCCTCCGGCTGCCGCGCTCAGAGCTCCATGACCGCATCAACGAGCGTACGCGGGGGATGTTCGAGCGCGGATGGACCACGGAGGTGGAGCGCCTTCTCGCGGATGGCGCGACGCCGGAGCTTCCGGGAATGAAAACGCTCGGATACCCGCAGGTCATCGCGTGCGTGCGGGGAGAGGCTGGACTCGAAGAGACGTTGAAACGGGTCCTCGAGCTCACCCGGCAGTACGCGAAACGTCAGCTGACCTGGTTCAAGAAGGAGCCGGGGGTGCACTGGCTCGAAGCGGATTCCCCGGCCCTTCTCGAGTCTGCGGAGGAGCTTATCCGGCGGCAGGGGAGCGGATAAATACGTTGACACAAAGGGTGCCGCCTGATACGTTCTGGATGATTTCTCGGCGAAAAAGCGGGCATAGCTCAGCTGGTAGAGTATCAGCTTCCCAAGCTGAGAGTCGCGGGTTCGAATCCCGTTGCCCGCTCCATATACACGGGAACCCCCCCTCGAGCCGGGCGTTCGAGGGGGGGTTTTCACGAATGGCTATGACGGTCCGCATTGCACGAATCGACGGGACCCCGGGCTTCTTCAGGGCGGGAGACGAGATCGTCTCGATCGGTTCCCGGCCGGTCGAAGACCAGCTCGACGTCCTCTTCCGCACGGCGGGGGACGGAGGCGCCCGTTTCACGGTCCGCCGCGGAACGCGCACACATACGCGATTGCTGACGTTCGACGCGTTTGCGCGCGAGCGCCTCGTTTTCGATCCCATGCGCTTCGTCCGCTGCAGAAGCAATTGCATTTTCTGCTTCATGGACCAGATGCCTGAGGGGCTCCGGCGGTCGCTCTACGAGAAGGACGACGATTACCGCCTCAGTTTTCTCTTCGGCAACTTCATCACTCTGAATGACGCGAGCGACCGTGATATCAAGCGGATTATCGAGCTCACGCTGTCGCCCCTCTACGTTTCGGTTCATGCGGCATCGAAGAGCATTCGCGAGCGCCTGTTCGGGCGGCCGATGCATCGCGACATCATGAAAGATCTCGCGCGGCTCGCGCGGGGCGGTATCACGATGCACGCCCAGATCGTTCTCGTTCCGGGCATCAATGACGGGGCCGTGCTCCGCGACACGGTGCGGAAGCTCTTCGCGCTCTACCCCGGCTGCCGGTCGGTGGCGATCGTGCCGGTCGGTCTCACGAGGCATCGCGAGCGGCTCCCGCGGCTGCGCCGCGTCACGGTACGGCAGTCCCGGACCCTCATCGACTGGGCAGGGCGGGAACGCAAACGATGTTCTCGAAGGACGGGAGGCGATCCGTTTCTCCATCTCGCCGACGAGTTCTACCTCGCGGCGAACCGAACGCTGCCGCCGGTGGAGTCGTACGGAGATTTTCCGCAACTCGGCAACGGCGTCGGGATGTGCCGCCATTTCCTGGAGCAGCTCGAGGAGGATATCGTTCGCCTGAAGCGGCGACCGCCCGGAAAGATGAGCATGACGGTCGTCACCGGAACGCTGGGAGCCAAGTTTCTCCGGCGCTATGTCACGCCGCTGCTCCGGGAGCGGGTCCCGTCTGTTTCGCTCCGTCTTCTCGCCGTGCGGAGCGGGCTTTTCGGGCCTTCGGTAGGCGTTTCGGGGCTACTATCGGGGCGTGACATCCTCCGCTGTGCGAAGCGCAGCCGGACGCGCGCGGGCTGCCTCATCATCCCCGCGAACGCCGTCAACCACGATAGGCTCTTTCTGGACGACATGCGGCCGGCGGACATCGAGCGGGATCTCGGTGTTCCGGTCGTCGTCGCGCGGACAACGTTTCTCGAACCCCGCGTCATCAGACGCTGCAATGCGAGGTGCGCCAGATGAAGGGAATACCGGTTGTCGCGATCGTCGGAAAGCCGAACGCCGGCAAATCGACACTCTTCAACAGGATCGTCAGACGCCGCAGGGCGATCATGCACGCAACGCCCGGTGTCACGCGGGACGCCGTGGAAGAAAAGGTCGAATGGAGCGGCGTTCCCTTTCTTCTCGTCGACACGGGCGGGTTCGGCGTCGACGGCGGCAAAGACCGGCTCACGGCGAGCGTTCGCGCGCGCGTGAGAAGCATCGCCCGCGAGGCATCAGTCATTATCCTCGTCGCCGACGTGGACACAGGTTCGACCGCCGAGGACGAATCGCTCCTCGACGCCCTGCGGCGCGAGCGCGACAAGATCGTGCTCGTCATCAACAAGGTCGAGAACGACGCCGATCGCTGGAACGTGCACGAATTCCACCGTCTCGGCCTCGCGACGATGTTCCCGGTGAGCGCCCTCCACGGATCGGGGATCGGCGAGCTCCTCGACGAGGTCATCTCGCGTCTGCCCCATACGGCGGCGCGCGCCGGGGCAGAGCCGCTCGCGATCGCGATCGTCGGAAAACCAAACGTCGGCAAGAGCTCTCTCGTGAACGCCATCGTCGGCGAGGAGCGGAACATCGTCTCCGAGATCCCGGGAACGACGCGCGATTCGGTGAGCATCCTCGTGCGTCGGGAGGGAAAAGAGTACGTCCTCATCGATACCGCCGGCGTGAAGCGCCGCGCCCGCACCGAGAAAGGGCTCGGCGCAATCACGAGCTACAGGAGCCTTTCGAGCGCGCGCCATGCCGATATCGTCGCGGTCATGATCGACGCGTCCCAGCCCGTCTCGCGGCAGGACGTGCGCGTCGCATCGGAAGGCCACCGGGCGCGAAAAGGCATGATGATACTCATCAACAAATGGGACCTCGTCGAGAAGGACTCGCTCACCATCGACAGGTACGTCGAGACGGTCCGCCGTGCAATGCCGTTTTTGTCCTATGCGCCCGTTCTCACCGTTTCGGCGCTCACGGGGCTCCGGGTGGAGAAAATCTTCGCCCTCGCCGCGTCCATCGAGAAGGCGCGCGAGCAGAAGATAACGACATCCGAGCTCAACAGAAGGATCGAGGTCATCGTCGAGAAGAACCCGCCGAGCTACTATGCCGGGGGGACGGGGAAAATATACTATGCGACCCAGACGGGGACCAAACCGCCGACCTTCACGCTTTTTGTAAACAAAGCCTCCTATTTTCCTCGTTCTTATACACGTTACGTCAACAATCAGCTTAGAAAAATCTTTACGTTTGAGGGGACGACGATTACACTCTCTCTCAAGTCCAAGGAGAGATGATGCACGTTTTCCTGAAAATTCTCTCGGTCGCCGTATCGTGCTACCTCCTCGGTTCCATCCCCTCGAGCTTCATCATGGGGAGGCTCCTCAAGGGCATCGACCTGCGGGAGCACGGGAGCGGGAATCTTGGGGCCGCCAATACCTTCAGAGTGCTCGGATTCTGGGCCGCGCTGCCCGTCCTGCTCTTTGACATCGGGAAGGGTTTCGTCGCGGTTCACTTTCTGTCAAGACTCGGGGGACCCGGAACGGGTTTCGCGCTGCTCGCGGCGCTCGTCGTGGTTATCGGTCACAACTACTCCGTGTTTGTCCGTTTCTCGGGAGGGAAAGGGGTCGGTGCGACCGCCGGGGCCTTCCTCGCGCTCGCGCCGCACGCCGTCGGGATGTGCTTCGTCCTGTGGGTGGTCATGCTGCTCGCGACGCGGATCGTATCGGTCGCGAGCATGGTGAGTGCGGCGTTTCTGCCGGTATCGATACCGCTCGCCAATCGTCTCTTCGGAACGGATGTGCATTACTCGATTACGATCCTCGCGGTCGGCGCGGCGGCCGTCGTTTTCGTGAAACACCGTTCGAACCTGCGGCGCCTCCGCGATGGAGCGGAGAAGAGGATTTTCTAAAGGGTCATGCGATGAAGACGAAACGACAAGGTTCGGGGCTTGCCATAGCGGTTCTCGGGGCAGGGAGCTGGGGAACGACGCTCGCGGTCCTGCTCGACGGGAACGGCCATTCGGTGCGCCTTTGGGAGTATTTCCCCGAGCTCGCCGAAACGATCCGCCGCGAGCAGGAGAACCGCCTGTATCTACCGGGAATCCCGGTGCCGCGCTCGGTGTGCATCACATCGGATATGGATGAGGCCCTCGAGGGGGCCGCGCGGATCGTGTTCGTGACACCGAGCCACACGGTCCGCGGCGTCGCCCGCATCGTGCGATCCTCGTCCGCCTTCGACAGACAAGCGATCATTATCAACGCCGCGAAGGGGCTCGAGGAGAGAACGCTCTGCCGGATGAGCGAGGTTCTCGATCAGGAGCTTCCAACGCCCAAGCGGAGGATCGTCGGCCTCCTCGGCCCGAGCCACGCGGAGGAAGTGAGCGTTCGCATGCCCACCTCCGTCGTGGTCGCCGGGATCGACCCCGAGGTGCTGAAGGAGATACAGGGCTGCTTCATGAACGAGTACTTCCGCGTGTATACGAATACGGATCTCGTCGGCGTCGAGCTCGGCGTCTCGCTCAAGAACACGATCGCGATCGCGGCGGGAATCTGCGACGGTCTCGGCTTCGGCGACAACACGAAAGCCGCGCTCATCACCCGCGGGCTCGCGGAGATCAAGCGCCTCGCCTGCCGGATGGGCGGGAGGGAGGAGACGTTGAGCGGGCTGGCCGGCGTCGGAGACCTCATCGTCACGTGCATGAGCCGACACAGCAGGAACCGGCACGTGGGGGAGGAGATCGGCCGCGGAAAACGGCTGCCCCAGATTCTGAGCGAGATGGTCATGGTCGCCGAAGGGGTCAAAACGACAAGGGCCGCCGTGAAGCTCGCCGCGCGCGTCGGGGTCGAGCTACCGATCGCGGAACAGGTTCACCGTGTTCTCTTCCGCGGAAAGGATCCCCGGCGGGCCATCAAGGATCTCATGATTCGCAGGGCAAAGAGGGAGATGGAGCGATACCGGACGGAAGAGGGGGACAAGCGGCCCCTCAAAAGGATGCGTGGGAAATGATGAAACCCAATCAGAAGCTCTATTACTCGATCGGAGAGGTGAGCGAGCTTCTCAAGGTGAAGCCGCACGTCTTGAGGTACTGGGAAACACAGTTTCCCGTGCTCAATCCGAAGAAGAACAGAGCGGGGAACCGAACGTACCGCGTGCGCGATATCAAGCTGCTGATGGCCATCCAGAGTCTGCTCTACGACCGCAAGTACACGATAGCGGGCGCCCGCCGTAAGCTCAAGGAGTTCGACAACGACCCGACGGTCCTCGCCGAGCAGCTCAGCATTCCCTTCGCCGACCCCGAGAAGCGTCGGCTCCTCGTCGCGCTCAGGAAGGACCTCCTGGAGCTCAAGGGTCTCGTCGAGGCGCTCTGAGCGCCGGGCGTAAGCAGGCGCCAAGCCGGCGCTCCGCAGCCCTCGCCCACGGCCCTTCTCCACGCGCGGCGCTGCGCCAATTTCCACTTGTGCCTCAGCTGAAAACGATGATATTGTAACCTCTGGTCGGGGCGTGGCGCAGCCTGGTAGCGCACTAGCATGGGGGGCTAGGGGTCGCTGGTTCAAATCCAGTCGCCCCGACCATTTTGCACTTATGCATGACAATATGATTTCGTATCTTCTATACCGTTTCGCCTCGTCGCTCGCGGGCGTCCTTTCCCGCACGAGCTCCACGAGAATCGCCGCAGCGATCGCCTTCCTCTTCTTCACGTTCAAACCTGCGATCCGAAGGAACGTCCGGACGAATTTCGAGAGGCTCGGTCTTCCCGGACGGCCTGCGTTTCCCGTGTTCCGCAACTTCTCCCTGGCCGTAACGGATCTTCTAAGGCTGTCCCA
>DATCCP010000258.1:0-2601 GCA_036511215.1 Candidatus Krumholzibacteriaceae bacterium | reverse complement strand
GGGCTCGTTCACGAGGGCGCACGCCTTCACGAAGAGCCGCTCGGCGCCTCGCGTATCGACATCCGCAAGGAACAGCGCGCCCTCGAGGTCCTTTCCGACCATCCTGATGAGACGCTTCGAATTCCAATCGCTCGTACCGAGGAGCTGGACTCCGAACTCGTGGAACGACAGCTGCGGCAGTATGAGAATCAGGTCTTCCGTGTCTGACGCGATGAACAGGGCCTCGGGCGCCCCGGCCCTGACGCGTTGGATCGCGTCGCCGAAATCGGTGGTTCCCTCGGGATAGAACTCGGCGGCGCAGAGCACGCCTCCGAGCCGCTCCACCTCGTCCGCGAAGAGGAGCGCGAGATGGTGCGAGTTCATGTCATTGGACGACATGAACGCGATGCGGCGCAGCCCGAGCCGCCCGCACGCCATCCGGGCGAGCGCGGCGATCTCGACCTCCGAGCCGGTGGACGTCTGGAAGATCCAGCTTCCGATGTCGTCGATCCCCTCTTCGGTGGCGACGGGGGACAAAAACACCGTCTTCGAGATCTCCGCGACCTGCGCGGCCGCGATCGTCGAGGAGCTGAGGACCTCTCCGAGAAGCGCGTTGACCCGCTCTCCGTCGATGAGACGCCCCGTGACGACCCGTGCTTCGAGGGGATTGCCGCGCGTGTCGCCGACGATGAGCTCGACGTTCTTGATCCCCCTCAGGCGCGCCTCCTTCAGCGCGACCGAGGCGCCGCGGAGGAACGACTCGCCGAGCGGCGCGAAGCGCCCCTCGAGCGGGCAGAGAACGCCGATGCGGTACTGCGCCGCGGACTGCTTCGTCTTCGCCTGCTCCTTGGCCGCCTCCTGGGAAAACGCGCTCCAGGGCGCGGCCGCGACGAGCAGGGCGAGCGCGATCGCCGGATACGCGCGTGAAATCCGCTTCATGGTCGCCTCCCGGGAACGACGAACGGGCTCTTTCCGAGATACGCGAGCGCGAGACGGTGATACTCCTCGGCGCCATGAGCGAGCTTCGCGGCTTCCGCCGGATCGAGCATGCGCTTCACCGCGCCCGGAACTCCCGCGACGAGCGAATGGGGGGGCGCCTCGAAGCCCTGGAGGAGAACGCTTCCCGCCGCGACGATGCTTCCGTCTCCGATCTTCACGCCGTCGAGGAGCACGGCGCCCATCCCGATGAGGCATCCGTCCCCGACGGTGCACGAGTGGAGGATGGCGCGGTGCCCGACCGTAACGCGCGCCCCCACGACGAGTGCCGGCCCTCCCGCGGTGACGTGGCAGACGCACAGGTCCTGGATATTGGTATACACGCCGATGCTGATGTGCCAGACGTCGCCGCGGATGACCGCTCCGTGCCAGACGCTCGAGTCGTCGGCGAGCTCGACGTCGCCGATGACGTGGGCCGTCGGCGCGACGAAAACGCCGCTGCCGATCTGCGGATGCGTTCCCTGAAAGGGCTCTATCACGAGTCTCCTCCTACGCGTCGAGCTCGCCGAAATCCCCCGGATCGAGCTCCTTGAGCCGCTTTCGGACGTCGTCGTCGTCCGGACCGAGATCGATACTCCTCTTGTACGTATTGAAGAGCTCCCGGTCGATGAGGATCGTGGCCCCGGCGCGCAGCGCGAGCGCTATGGAATCGCTCGGCCGCGCGTCGACGTAGAACACGTCCTCGCCGCGCTTGAGCACGATCCGCGCGAAGTAGGTATCGGCATGAATCCCGGTGATCTCGATCCGCTCCACCGCCGCGCCGAGCACGTCGACCACGATCGCCAGGAGATCGTGCGTCATCGGGCGCTCGAACGACCGCCCCGCGAGCGCCGTGAAGATCGCGGTCGCCTCCGCGGTGCCGATCCAGATCGGGAGAACATCATCCTCGTCCTCCGTCTTGAGGAGAACAACCGGATGCTTGCGCTCCTGATCGAGCGCGATGCCCCGGACCGATACCTCGACGAGCTCCATGGCGCTTTCCTACTTCGTTCCTCCGGCCTTGCGCGCCTTGTCCTCGTCCACCTGTTTTTGCACGCCCTCGATCGATTCGAGCTTCGTGTGCGCCTTTTCCATGTTCTCGCGCATCCACTTCGCCGATTCGATCATCGTGCTCTGGGGATATTTTTGCTCGAGCTCGTCGAACGTGCGGCGCGCCTGGACAAAGTCCTTGAGCTCTTCGGCGTACGTGAAGCCGATCATGAAGAGCGCCTCCGGCGCGTTCTTGTGGGTCGGGTACATGTTCGCGATATCCCGATAGTACTGAATCCTGTTGCGCGGGTCAGCTTCGATCTGGGCCATCTCCCAGAGCTCTTCCGGCGTCCGCTTCGTCGCGTTGAGCCGCTCCTTTATATAGTTTTCGGAGGGGTACTTCTTCTTGAGCCTCTCGATGGTCTCCTTGTAAGCCTCTTCCGTTCTCTCGGAGCGCAGCTTGTTCTGGATCGTCGTCTTGACGTCGTCGAACGCCTGCGTCTTGGCCGCGTTCTTCTCGGTGACCCTCACGATGGCGAATCCCTTCTCGAAGCGTATGATCCCGCTCACCTTCCCGACCTCGAGTTTCTCTACCGCCGTGCTGAAAACATCGGAATTGCCGACACCCTTGACGTAGCCGCCGGGATTGAAGTACCC
>DATCCP010000257.1:0-4275 GCA_036511215.1 Candidatus Krumholzibacteriaceae bacterium | reverse complement strand
GCAGCGACCCTCATCGGCGACTACCTCTACTCGATGGCGTTCTCGATTCTCGCCGAGGCGCGCATGTTCGACGTCATGGATATTCTCGCCGGCGTCACGCACGAGATGAGCGTCGGCGAGCTCATGCAGCTTCAGCTCAGGCGCACGCTCGACCTGAGCGAGGACCGGTACATGGATATGATCCACCGGAAGACGGCGGCCCTTTTTTCGGCCTCATGCGAATGCGGGGCGCTTCTCGCCGGCGAGCGGAACGGGCACCGCAACCTGTACTCGCGGTTCGGGGAGAACGTCGGGCTCGCCTTCCAGATCGTCGACGACCTGTTCGACTACGTCGCCGCGGACGCCGATCTCGGCAAGCCCACCGCGTCGGATTTCTCCGACGGGCGGGTGACGCTCCCGTTCATCAGGGCGTTCCGGAACGCTCCGGAGACGGCGCGGAAGCGCGTCAGCGACCTCTTCACCGTGAGCTTCGACAAGAAGAAAGACTGGGGGGAGGTCGTCACATTCGTTCAGAGCTACGGCGGCGTCGAGTATTCGCTCCGCAAGGCGAAGGATTTCGCCGAGGAGGCGAAGGGGCAGTTGAGGGACGTGAGCTCCTCGCCCGAGCGGGACGCGCTCTTCGTCGCGAGCGATTATATCGTGGAGCGGGTGCATGCCTTCTGCAAATAGGACGGGGGCCCGGTTCCTGTCTCCGATGGAAGAGCGGGAAGCGCTTTACTACGAGAAGCTCGAAGGGCTCAAGGTCCGTTGCCGCCTCTGCCCGCACCTGTGCGGCATCGATGACGGCGCCTCGGGGAAATGCAGGCTGCGCGAGAATCGCGGCGGCACGCTCTTCGCGCTCTCGTACGGGCGCACCGTCTCGTCGAACGTGGACCCGATCGAGAAGAAGCCGCTCTATCACTTCATGCCGGGGAGCGTGATTCTCTCGATCGGACCGAACGGCTGCACCTTCACGTGCGACAACTGCCAGAACTGGCAGATCTCGCAGGAGCCCGTGCCGGCGCGGTTCATATCCCCGAAAGAGCTCGTCTCTCTCGCCTCGCGCGGGGGATCGATCGGGGTCGCGTTCACCTACACGGAGCCGCTCCTGTGGTTCGAGTATCTCAAGGACGCGGCGCCGCTCCTGCGCGCGAAGGGGCTCAAGTCGGTGCTCGTCACGAACGGGTTTCTCAACGAGGAGCCGGCGCGGGAGATCGCGCCCATGATCGACGCCTTCAACGTCGACCTCAAGAGCATCCGGGACGATTTCTACAAGACGTACTGCGGCGGGCGCGTCGAGCCGGTGAAACGCTTCATCGAGATCGCCTCCGCCGTCTCGCACGTGGAGGTGACGAACCTCGTGATCCCGGAGCTCAACGACGCGCCGAAGGACTTCGAGGATCTCGTCGACTGGCTCGCCGGGGTATCGCCCGATATCCCGCTCCATTTCTCGCGCTTCTTCCCGCAGTACCGCATGGTCGACCGGTCCCCGACGAGCGAGGAAACGCTCAGGACGGCCTTCGGGATCGCGCGGAAGAAGCTTCACTACGTGTACGTCGGCAATATCATGATCGATGGGACGGAGGACACGCACTGCGCGAAGTGCGGCGCGGTCGTCGTGCGGAGGGTGGGGTACGATGCGGAGGTTCTCGGGGACAGAGGGAAATGCCCCGCGTGCGGCACGCAGGCAAAGGGGGTTTGGAGTTAATTGGTGAAGATGGCGTCGAAATCGCTCGCAAAGAAGATGATCAGGATCGCATTGGCCAAGAAGGCCGAGAATGTCGTGCTCCTCGACCTCAAGAAGCTCTCGAGCATGACCGATTACTTTCTCGTCTGCTCCGCGGGAAGCGGCGTGCAGGCGAGGGTGATCGCGGACGCGATCCTCGATGGGATCGAGGAGAGAGGCACGGTATCGCACGTCGAGGGGCTCGAGGCAGCGCATTGGGTGCTCATCGATTGCTTCGGCGTGATCGTGCACATATTCCTCCCCGAGGTGAGGGAGTTCTACGGGCTCGAGCGTCTCTGGGGAGACGCGCCGCGGGAGGCGTTTTCCGATGACTGATGACCGCGATGCGGCGCGGGGTCATGCGGCGCGTGGACACGAGGCGTCGGCGAGCGAGCGCGTGCGCGCGGCGCTCGCCGCGGCGCTCGCCGGGCTCGACCTCCCCATCGAGGCGGGAGAGATCCAGGTCGAGCGGCCCGACGATACCGCGCACGGGGACCTCGCATCGAACGTCGCTCTCGTCATGGCAAAGCGGCTCAAGCGAAATCCCCGGGAGCTCGCGGGGGAAATCGCGAAGCGCGTCTCGCTCGAGCCGGATTTCGTCGACCGCGTCGAGGTCGCGGGGGCCGGCTTTGTCAATTTCGCCTTTTCACACAGATATGTGACGGAGCAGGTCAAGGGAATCATGACGCTCGGGAGCTCCTTCGGCGACTCCGATCTCGGAGGGGGACGGAAGATCCAGGTCGAATTCGTCTCTGCAAATCCGACCGGTCCCCTCGTCATCGTCTCGGCGCGTGCGGCGGCGATCGGCGCCGCGATCGTCAACATTCTCCGCAAGGTCGGCTACGACGCGCAGGCGGAGTACTACGTGAACGATGCAGGCTCGCAGGTCGGAAAGCTCGGTGCGTCGCTCCTCGCCAGGTTCCGGCAGAGGTTCGGGGAGGAGGTGCCCTTTCCCGAGGACGGATACCCCGGCGAGTACCTCGTCGATATCGCGGGGGAGATTCCCGAACAGGACGGGCGCGCGTGGCTCGCGCTCGGGGACGCCGCGGCGGTCACGGCCTTCGGCCAGGCCGCGCTCGAGCGGATCATGCAGCGAATCCAGAGCGATCTGGAATATTTCGGCGTGCATTACGACAACTTCTTCCGGGAATCGGAGCTTTACCGCGACAAGGAGATCTGGAAGGCGCTCGACATCCTCAAGGAGCGCGGCGTCGTGTACGAGGAGGATGGCGCCCAGTGGTTCCGCTCGGCGGAGCTCGGGGACGAGAAGGACCGCGTCCTCGTGCGGAGCGACGGTACGCCGACGTACTTCCTCGCGGACGCGGCGTATCATCTCAACAAGCTCCGGCGCGGCTACACGGAGGTCATCGATCTCTGGGGCCCCGATCACCACGGCCACATCAAGCGGCTCGTCGCGGCGTCGAAGGTTCTCGGCGCGAGCGAGGGCTGGCTCGAGGTGCTCATCGTCCAGTGGGTGCGGCTCGTCGAGGAGGGGAAGGTCGTGAGCATGTCGAAGCGAGGGGGAGAGTTCGTCACGCTCCGCGAGCTCGTCGAGGACGTCGGGGCGGACGCGGCGAAATTCTTCTTCCTCATGCGGAAGATCTCCGCGCACCTCGATTTCAACCTCACGCTCGCGCGGAAGGAATCGGACGAGAACCCCGTCTACTACGTGCAGTACGCGCACGCGCGCATCTCGAGCGTCGTCGCGTACGCGCGCCAGGAGGGTGTGGACTTTCCGGCGGATACATCCTGCGTCGAGCTCCTCACTGAGCCGGAAGAGATGGATCTCATGCGGAAGCTCGTTATTTTCCCCGAGCTCATCAGGGGAGCCGCACTCACGCGCGAGCCTCATTTCCTCACAGCGTACACGCAGCAGCTCGCCGCGGAGTTCCACCGGTTCTACCACGTGTGCCGGATCGTTTCGAACAACAGGCGGCTGAGCGAGGCGCGGCTCATGCTCGCCGAGGCGACGCGGATCGTGCTCGCCGAGTCGCTCCGTATCCTCGGCGTCTCGGCGCCGGAGAAGATGTAGAGGAGTCACATGAGCATTGTCGTCGTTGGAACGGTAGCCTTCGATTCGATAGAGGCCCCCTGGGGTTCCACCGAGCGGGCGATAGGAGGCTCGGCTACCTATTTCTCCCTTGCCGCGAGCCACTTCACGCCGGTGAAGCTCATCGCCGTGGTCGGCGAGGACTTCTGCGCCGAGCACCGGGCGATCCTCGAAGATGGGGGCGTCGACCTCGAGGGGCTCGCCACTGAACGCGGCGGCAAGACCTTCTTCTGGAAGGGACGCTACGGCGAGGACCCGAACGATCGCGAGAACGTCGTGACCGACCTCAACTGCTTCGAGCACTTCAGCCCGCGGCTCGCAGCGCCGCATCGCTCGACGCGGTGGCTGTTCCTCGCGAACATGGACCCCGACATCCAGGCGGACATTCTCGGACAGGTCGAGGGGAAACCCTTCGTCGGGTGCGACACACAAACCTTCTGGATCGAGCGGAAGCTCGAATCGCTCCGGCGCGTCATCGGCCGCGTCGATGCGCTGTTCGTGAACGACCGCGAGGCACGGG
>DATCCP010000256.1:0-3873 GCA_036511215.1 Candidatus Krumholzibacteriaceae bacterium | reverse complement strand
GACGAGGTCAAGGGCACCGGCGAAGCAGTGCGCCTCCAGTACGGACTCGACATTCCGGTCGCGGGCAAGACCGGCACGACCGACGATTATACGGACGGATGGTTTGTCGGGTACTCGCCGGAGCTCGTGATCGGCGTTTGGACGGGCTTCGACGAACGCAAATCGATGGGTCAACGCATGACGGGGGCGGTCGTGGCGCTCCCGATCTGGGTCGAAACGATGAAGGCCGCCTACCCGACGAACCGCGGCCCCGAGTTCAACCGGCCCCCTAACATCGTCGAAGAGCTCATCTGTCAGGCGTCGGGTCTCCTGAGCACGCCATACTGCCCGAAGGTCGTGCGTGAAATATTCATCGAGGGAAACGAGCCGACGCGCGTGTGCGATCTGCACCGGGTGAGTTCCTACGATCTGCTCGACAAGGACAAGGATTTCCGGGAGCTCGACAGGGAAGCCTCGAGAGACAAGGTCGTCCCCCACTGAGACGCCTCCGGGCGAGGCATCTCATCCTCCGGTCAATCGTCCGCGAGAACGAGGGGAGCGCGCGTAACCGGCTCGCGCGATATGTCGATTGCGCCCGCGAGCGTCCGCGCGGCGCTATCGGCCGCTTCATCGCCCGGGGCGTGAATCTCGAGGAGGACCTCTCCGGCGGCGACCTCACTCCCGCATTTCTTCCCGAGAACGATGCCGACCCGGGGGTCGATCGCGTCATCCGTCCTGAACCTTCCGCCCCCCAGCTCGCGCACTGTCTCTCCGACGATCCGCGCGTCGATCCGCGAGACGAACCCCGATGAGCTCGCCGCGAGCGGCCGCACGGTCCCGGCCCGCGGAAGCCCGTACGCGGCCTGCGTCATCTCGAGCCTTCCGCCCTGCGCGGAAACGATTCGCGCGAATCGTTCGAGGGCGCGCCCCGACTCGATAGCCCCGCGCGCAAGAGCCTCCCCGCGGCGGAGATCCTCGACGAGCCCTCCGAGCAGCAGCATCTCGGCGACGAGCCGGCGCGTAAGCGCAACCGCGTCGGCGGGGCCGTGCCCTTCGAGGATGCGGATCGCCTCTTCCACCTCGAGAGCGTTTCCGACGGCGAGACCGAGAGGCTCTTCCATCGATGTGATAATCGTTTTCACCGGAATCTCCATCGCGGCGCCGGTCGCCTCGAGCGCGGAAGCGAGCTCGCGCGCCTCGCGGGGCGTCCGCATGAAGGCGCCCGAACCGCATTTGACGTCGATCACGACGCCGCGGATCCCCTCCGCGAACTTCTTGCTCAGGATGCTCGAGACGATGAGCGGGATGCTCTCGACGGTCGCCGTCGCGTCCCTGAGCGCGTAGAGCCTGCGATCGGCCGGCACGATGTCCGCCGTCTGGGCTCCGAAGCAGGCGCCGAGCTCCGCGACCTGACGCTCGAAGCGGGCGGGCTCGAGATCGGTCCGCATCCCGGGAATCGATTCGAGCTTGTCGAGCGTGCCTCCCGTGGCTCCGAGGGAGCGTCCCGAGATCATCGGCACGCGGAGACCGCACTCGGCCGCGATCGGGACGAGGGGGAGCGAGATCTTATCCCCCACGCCTCCCGTGCTGTGCTTGTCGATCACGGGGCCGCCGGGCGAGCGAAAATCGAAAACGCGCCCGCTCTCCATCATGACCCTCGTCAGGGCGACCGTTTCCGGAGCGGTCATCCCCCTGATCGCCGTCGCCATGAGAAACGCGGCCATCTGGTAGTCGCTCACCTCGTCCCTCAGGTAGCCGGCGACGAGAAAGCGGATCTCGTCCTCCCCGAGGGGAAGCGCCTCCCGCTTTCTCCGTATGAGCTCGTACGCGTTCACGTCTGTCCCTTCAGCTCCTCCATGATCGCCACGCTCGCGCTCGTCCCGATTCTCGTCGCGCCGGCGCGAACGAGCTCGAGCGCGAAGGAGGCGGTGCGGATGCCCGCCGAGGCCTTGACGCCGAAGCCGGGGCCGACCGCGGCGCGCATGATCGTGACGTCCCTGACGCTCGCGCCCGGCGGGCCGAAGCCCGTCGACGTCTTCACGAAATGCGCCCCGGCCTCCTTGACGAGCCCGCACGCCGTCCTCTTCTCATCGTCGGTGAGGAGCGCGGCCTCGATGATGACCTTCACGATGACCCGCGCGCCGCAGGAGTCGACGACACCTTCGATATCCCGCCGGACGAAGGCGAGATCCGCCGACTTGAGGGCGCCGATATTCATCACCATGTCGATTTCGTGAGCGCCGGCCTGGACCGCCCGGGCAGCCTCGAACGCCTTGACCGCGGAGTCGACTGCGCCGAGCGGGAAACCGGCGATCGAGCAGACCTTGACCCGGGTCCCCGCGACCTCGCGCGCGACGAGCGGGACGTAGTGCGTGTTGACGCACACGGAGAAGAAGTCGTTGGCGATCGCCTCCCGCGAGACGCGTCGGATGTCGGCATCGGAGGCCTCCGGTCTGAGGAGCGTGTGATCGATCAGTCTGTTGAGCTCGATTCTTTCCACCTGTCACTCCCTTCGTCGTCCGTCCCGTTACCACTCGAGCGAGTCGAGGAAGCTCTCGCCCCCGTCGAGCGTGAGGCCGAAGAACTCCGCGAGCGTCGCGGCGAGATCGCTGAACGTCGCGCGCGTTCCGAGATCTCCCGAACGGTGCACGCCCGTGATCGCCGCGAGCAGGGGCACGTACTCGCGCGTGTGATCCGATCCCGGCATCGTCGGGTCGCACCCGTGGTCGCTCGTGATCGTGAAGAGCGTGCCGGGCGCGAGCCGCGTCATGAATCTCTCGAGCCACGCGTCGAAGCGTTCAAGCCCTCGCGCGTAGCCCGCCGCGTCGCGGCGGTGCCCCCATACCATATCGAAATCGATCAGATTGATGAAGAGAAACGAGAAGGGCACGGCGTCGTCGAGGGCGCGCGCGGCCGCGCGCATCGCGGCGTCGTTTCCGCCGGCCTTGATGATCTTCGCGATTCCCCGTTTCGCGAAGAGATCGTGGATTTTTCCGACGGTGACGACCGGGAGAGACGCCTCCGTGAGCGCGTCGAGGAGAGTCCGGCGGGGAGGCGGGAAGGAAAAATCGCGGCGTCTCCTCGTTCTCGTGAAAAGCCCCGGCGTTCCGGTGAACGGCCGCGCGATCACGCGCGCGATGTTGTGCGGCGGCCGCAAGATCTTCCGCGCCGTCCAGCAGAGCCGGTACAGCTCGCGCACGGGGATCACGTCCTCGTGCGCCGCGATTTGAAACACGCTGTCCGCCGAGGTATAGACAATGGGGCGCGCCGTGCGGATGTGCTCCTCCCCGAGCTCCTCGATGATAGCGGTTCCCGACGAGGGCCTGTTCCCGAGAACCGAGCGTCCGATCTTCTCCTCGAACGGCTCGATGATCTCCGGGGGGAATCCGTCGGGATACGTCGGGAACGGCTCCGCGAGCGGGCAGCCCATGAGCTCCCAGTGCCCCGTCGTCGAATCCTTGCCGGGCGAGATCTCCGCGAGCCGCCCCCACGAGGCCCCGGGGCTTTCCGTCGGCGGGACCCCCTCGACGGGAATGATATTCCCGAGCCCGAGCCTCCCGAGCGTCGGGAGGTGCAATCCGCCGCCCGCGCGCGCGGCATGCGCGAGAGAGTTCGCCCCCTCGTCGCCGTAGCGCGCCGCGTCGGGAAGCGCCCCGACGCCGACGCCGTCGATCACTATCGTCACGGCCCGCCGCTTCAAATGATTTCGCATTGAAATTCCGACCGATTTCTACGGCAGCGGTGCGAAGCGCGCTCGGAAGCGCCTCAGAGGGCCTCGCGCACGCCGAGGAGGGTCTTCATGCTCTCGATCCTGCCGCTGCGGAGATAGAGGCGGGGAACCCGCTTGCTGATGCGGCAGAGAACCTCGTAGTTGAGCGTCTCGTCCCACCGGGC
>DATCCP010000255.1:0-4938 GCA_036511215.1 Candidatus Krumholzibacteriaceae bacterium | reverse complement strand
CTGCTTCTCCTGAGGTGTCAGCCTCAGCTGGAGGGCACTCACGATCGCCGAAGAGATCTCATCCTGAATCACAAATACATCCTTCAGCTCACGGTCGTACGTCTCGGACCAGAGATGATATCCGTCGGCGACGTTGATGAGCTGTGCCGTGATCCGGAGCTCGCTGCCCGCCTTCCTCACGCTTCCCTCGAGCACCGTTCGTACATTGAGCTTGCTGCCGATCTCCCGAATGTCTTCCGTCTTCCCCTTGAACATGAAGGCGGATGTCCTCGCCGGGACTCTCAGGCCCTGGATGTTGCTCAGGCGATTGATGAGCTCCTCCGTCATTCCGTCGCAGAAGTAATCCTGATCCCGCCCGGGGCTCATGTCGACGAAGGGAAGGACGGCGATTGATTTCTCCTCACGGTTCGTCGCTCGCCGCGGCATCTCGACGAGAAGGACGGCGGCAATAATGGCAACGACAATCACAGGCGCCGCCCAGTACCACCATCGCAACCTTTGTGCGGGCCTGCCTGCCGTCGCCATCGATTGCTGCGTCACATCGGCCCCGGCGCCGACCGCTCTCTGGAGGTGCCGGAGGTCAGCAATGAGATCGGCCGCGGTCTGGTAACGCTCGTCGCGATTCTTCTCGAGGCACTTCGTGACAATGCGTTCGAGCTCCATCGGCACCCCGGTGCGCAGGCTCGTGATAGGCTCGGGGGCGGCGTTCATGATCTGGTAGGAGAGCGCCTGCTCGTACTCGCCCCGGAACGGCAGGAGCCCCGTCAGCATCTCGTAGAGCACAACACCGAGCGACCAGATATCGGTCCGGCTGTCGGTATCTTCGCCCCGCGCCTGCTCGGGAGACATATACGCCGCCGTACCGAGAGTCGTGCCTTCCTTCGTGACCATCGTCTTGCCGGCGAGCTTGGCCAGACCGAAGTCCATGACCTTCACCTGGCCCGAGGAGGTCAGCATCACGTTGGCGCTCTTGATATCCCTGTGGACGATCCCCTTCTCGTGAGCCGCCTGCAGGCCTTGTGCAATGTGAACGGCAATCTCGACAGCCTCTTCGAGCTTGAGCGGCCCGCGCTCGATCTTGTCCTTCACCAGTTCGCCATCGATATATGCCATTGATATGAAGGCTCGGCCCTCGGCCTCGTCTATCTCGTAGATCGTGCATATGTCCGGATGATCGAGTGCGGCGGCCGCCTGCGCCTCGCGAATGAAGCGCTCCGGCGCGGCCGCATCGCGGGTGAATTCCGGCGGGAGGAACTTGAGCGCCACGGTGCGCTTGAGCTTCGTGTCCTCGGCCTTGTAGACCACACCCATCCCGCCTTGCCCAAGCTTCTCGAGGATTCTATAATGCGATATCGTCCGACCGATCATTATTCCCCCTAGGACACGGACCCAGCCGCCGAAGTTGCTTTGTCCCACGATGACTGGATGCGCCAACGGACATTCTATCAGGAAGCCGATTCCCTTCAAAGAGCATAGTTTCCGGCCCCGGCGGGTCCGATGGACGAGGACCTCCCTTCACAATCCCGCATCGGATGTCTTGATTCGGATTTGAATATCCCCTACCGTGTCATGGAGCGATTCTTCTGGAACTGCGCAAGGAGCTCGCATTGCATTTGAAGGCAGGTGCTCCATGACGTCCACTTGCCGGATGGGCATGGCCGCGGCGCTCGTCGTCCTCTTGTCGTGCATCATGCCTGAGTGCGGATCATCCCCGACGCGGCCGGGGGCGCCGGGATCGGGGCCGGCACAGGATGTTCCGCCGCCCGTGATTCCGCCGCCGGGCCCCGATGACGTGAGCATCGCGGCCGTCGGCGACATCATGCTTGACCGCGGCGTGGCGGAGGCGATCGCGCACAACGGCCTCGACAGCATCCTGCCCGTGGTCGCGGGGCAGCTCAATGCCGCGGCCCTGGCCTTTGCGAATCTCGAGTGCCCGCTCGCCGCAGCCGGCCCTCACGATCCGGCCAAAATGATCTTTCGCGCGGACCCTCGTACAGTCGGGGTCCTCCTGCAGGGCGGCTTTGACATCGTTTCCCTCGCCAACAACCACACACTCGACGCGGGCCCGGCGGCGCTCGTCGAAACGATCGATCACCTCGAGGACGTTGGTATAAAATACGTCGGGGCCGCCCGGGAGCCGGCACGCGGCTCGGATCCCGTGTTTCTCGACGCGCGGGGCACGCGGATCGGATTCCTCGCGTACACCGATCTCGATTTCCGCTACGACTCCCAATCGAGGGTCGACCCCGGCCTCACGAACCTGCGCGCGCAGGTGGCCGCGGCCAGGGACAGCTGCGATCTGCTCGTGGTTTCCTTTCACTGGGGAGTGCAGGACAGCGAGGTTCCCACGCACCGGCAGGCGGACGTCGCCCGCGCGAGCATCGACGCGGGCGCGGACCTGATCCTCGGGCATCATCCGCACGTGCTGCAAGGCGCGGAGGTCTACAAGAGACGTCTCATTCTCTACAGCATGGGCGACTTCGTCTTCGACGCACGAACCGCCGACGAAGCGGAGGGCGGGATATTCGAGGTCTACTACCGGCCCGGCGTGGGACTTGAGCTCTGGATGGCCCCGGTCCGCATCGCGTCGTCGCGGATGGGGCCCGAGTATCCGGCCGCCGCGGAGCGCGATCTGCTCCTGCGCCGTTTCGCGCAGATGTCCGCGGCCCGAGGCACGGCCATCACGATCGTCAATGGATTGGCTTATCTGGATTGCCCGTTCTAGAGCATGCGCCGCTCATGCCTCGCCGTAGATGAGATCTTCCCCGTCCGTTTTCTTCACGGGCTTCCCCGCAACCGTGTACTCCCGCTTCACAAGGATCTTGTACATGCGGCGGAACGTCTCGATAAGGATAATGACGACGCATATGAGGATGACGGCAGTCAAAACGGTGTTCACGACACCGCGCCACTTCTTGTCGGGAGCGGCGAACATCGGCACGTAGCTTTCGACAATATTGCGCACACCCGCGTCGATCGTCGTCACGGCCACGAACAGCATCGGCACGAGCGTCGTCCACACGTAGCGGACCTTGCCCGCGTTCACGATCGCGGCGGAGGCGACGGCGAGCGCCACGGCCGCGAGCAGCTGGTTGGCGGTACCGAACATGGGCCAGATGGTGCTCACCGAGCCGGTCCATATGAAGTAGGCCCACGCGAATACGACCGCCCCCGTCGCGAGGTATGCGCCCGGCCACCAGTCGGTCCGTTCCAGCGGTTTCCAGGCCTTCCCTCCGTACTCCTGCACGAGGAATCGCGCGATGCGCGTCCCGGCATCGATGGTCGTGAGAATGAACAGGGCCTCGAACATGATCGCGAAGTGATAGAAATACGACAGTAGATGCGTCATGCCGGGCACCCCGGAGAAGATCTGCGCGAAGCCGACCGCGAGCGACACGGCGCCGCCCGGCCTGCCCGCCACGTTCTCGCCAACCCGCTCGCTGAGCATCTTGAGGTTCACGGGAGTCAGCCCCAGCGCCGGGAACTTGTCGACCGGCACGTTGATCGCGAAATAGTCCGCCGGGTGGAGCGAGCAGGCGGCGATCAGGGCCACCACGCTGACGATACCTTCCATGAGCATGGCGCCGAAGGCGACCATGCGCGCGTCGGTTTCCTTCACGAGCATCTTGGGGGTCGTGCCGGACGATACGAGCGCATGGAAACCGGATATGGCGCCGCACGCGATCGTGATGAAGAGAAACGGAAAGAGCTTTCCCGGGATAATAGGGCCGCCCCCCGCGTCGTAGGGGGTGAACGCCGGCATTTTCAGGGTGGGGTGCACGATGAAGACGCCGGCGATCAGGGCGAAGATCGTGCCGATCTTCAGGTACGAGCTGAGGTAGTCCCGCGGGCACAACAGCAGCCACACGGGCAGGACCGAGGCGATGAAACCGTAGACGGCGAGCGCGATGATGACGCCTTCACGCGAGAGCGTGAAGTAGTGCGCCAGCGGCGAGGCGGGAATCATGCCCCCGACGATCAGGGCCGCGAACACGCCGACCACGCCGATGACGCTGGCCTCGGCAATTTTCCCTTTCCGGATATGGTCCATCCACAGGCCCACGACCATCGCGATGGGGATCGTCATTCCAATGGTGAATGTGCCCCACGAGCTGTCGCGCAGCGCGTTGACGACGGCGAGGCCGAGCCCCGCGAGCGCCACGATGATGATGATGAGAATGGCGATCGAGCCGACGACGCCGGACAGGGGACTCACCTCATGGCGGGCGATCTCCGCGAGGGACTTTCCCTTCCGCCGGACGGAGGCGACGAGGATCATGAAGTCGTGCGCGCCTCCTGCCAGCACGGCGCCGAGCAGTATCCAGAGGAACCCCGGCGCGTATCCGAACTGCGCCGCGAGCACGGGGCCGATAAGGGGGCCCGCCCCCGCGATGGCCGCGAAGTGGTGCCCGAACAGCACCCACTTGTTGACGGGATGGTAGTTCTGACCGTCCCTGAGCGTATATGCCGGGGTCGCCCGCATGTCATTCAAAACCGCCACCTTCGCCGCGAGAAAGGCGCTGTAGTACCGGTACGCGAGGGCCATGAAAAGGATGGCGATCAGAATCAGAGGCACGGCGTTCACAGGGGAAATCCCTCCTGACAATGCCGGTCCAGCGGGGCATGCAGATAGCAGCGGGAAATATATATCAAACAACGGCGAACGGCAACACCTACGGCGGCGATCCGGGGAACATGTACCGCGCGAGGGAATGCGCTTGAACCCCTCATGCGCCGGGCGTAGAATCCAACCATCCAACATCAGCAATCAGGAGGTGCTGCGATGAGAAAGCGTGTCTTTGTATTAGCTCTCTTTGTTCTCGGGATCGCTTCCGCTTCTCTGGCGCAAGGGTATGACGCTCTCGTGCGGGAGGCCGAGACCAAGCTCACGGCCCAGAAATATGCGGAGGCCCTCACCCTGTACGAGCAGGCGTTCAA
>DATCCP010000254.1:0-2834 GCA_036511215.1 Candidatus Krumholzibacteriaceae bacterium | reverse complement strand
GTCCAGCCGCGCCTCTTGTCCCCCCGTGAAGCGGTGTGGATCACCGTCCTCGTCGCGGGCAGCATCGTCGGCTACAAATTGCTCGCCATGTTCTACTACTAATCACCAGTCCAACCGATCCGCGCCGGCAAGCTTGGCCGTGCGCTCCTCGGTCAGGCGATTCCCCGAAAAGGTGAATGAGGTCATCTCGAGGTCCGACGTCCAGTCGGCGAGCGATTCGATGCAGCTCTTTCCGCGAAGCAGCCCATGAAATTGCTGTAGGAACGTCCCGTGCGAGACGATGAGGATGCTGGAACCGCGGTACCGCCTGAAGACGAGCCGGCGGAGCCTCTTCGCCCGCTCCCGCACGTCCTCGAAGGGTTCTCCCCCGAGCGGGTTGACCGAGTGCGTGTCGTTCCCTACCTTGATGAAGAGGATCCTCGGTTTGAAGTGTTTCACCTCGAGCGCCGTGTGACCTTCCATCGCGCCGAAATTCCGCTCGTCGCAGAGATGGCAGCTCACGAGTGGGGTCGTGTCGCCCACGAGGATTCGGGCCGTATCGATCGCCCTGATCTTCATCGACGTGAGGACGACGTCGAATTTCATGTTCCGCAGGGCGCGGGCGGAGACCTTCGCCTCTTTCAGGCCCCTCGGGCTCAGCGGTACGTCCATGGTTCCCGCGTATCTGTGCTCCTCGCCGAAGCTCGTTTTCGCATGTCTGATGGTATAAATGTGCGTATGCATGCGCGCGTCAGCCCTCGGTGAGTCTCAGAATCTCGTTGAGCCGGATGATCGATGAATAGTCGGTGAGAAGCGGGCCGATCTTGATGTACTTCACATCGAACCCGCAGGTGAGCTCCGAGAGGAAGATCGATTCTGTGCTGATGGAGCGGTGGGACGTGATGACGATCATGGCATGCCTCCGGGCGGTTTCAATCGAGCGTATCACGGCCGACACGCTGCCGGCCTGGTTCGGCTTGATGACGGCGCCGTGCGAGAGCTTGCGTTTCGCTCCATCCTCGAGCCTCGGCACTTCGGACGAATACAGATTGTCGCCTATCACGTTGCATTGACCCTGAGCCGCGGTGAGTCTCGCCCAGTTGTCGAAATCGGTCTCGTGAAACGGATCCTCGAGAAATGCGACGCCATACTCGCGTATCAGAGTCCCCCAATACTCGCAGAACTCTTCGGCGCTCCGCAGCTTCTTATCGGTGAGGGACAAGCGGTAGCCGGCGTCGTCCCGCAGGTCGCCGCCCGAGGCGTCGATCATGAGGTCGTATGCGTCCGCCAGTCCGAGATTGTCGCGGATATCGAGCAGGAATTCTATGCACTCGCGGTTATCGAGCGTCGTGAACCGATGGACGAGATTGCCGTTCACGACGACCCGATCGAGGCCCGTCAGCCGTTCCTGCACCTTCCGCTGAACCGCGGCGTGATCTCGAATGATCCGTTCGATATCATTCGTGCGGGAGACGAGCATGAACTCGGTGAAATCGCTCAGCACCGGATTCGTATACGCGTGCCGCCCACCGTTGAGGATATTGAGGCACAGCGCGGGAGCGTTGAGCGGAGATTCGCTCCGGCCGAAGAGCTCACAGAGGGACTCGGATGCTCTCCGGGCGTTGAAGAACGCGAGCGACAGGGCAAACGCGTTGTTTTTGCCGATATGGGAAACGCGCCGCTCGAGATACGCGTCGAACGTCTCTTGTGTATGCGGCGCGTCGAACACGCGATCCTGTTTCATCGACGCGATGATCGTCTCCGGATCGATCGCGCTCTGTCCGTCCTCGTAAATGCTGATAGTTTCGCCCTGGGGCGCGGCTCCGGCTCCCGAGCGACCGTCGTCGAGCTCCACGACGTATTCGCCGGTGAAATCCCCGTGCGAGTTGAGGATGCGACGGCAGGAAATCGATTCTATCTTTATAGGCACAGGCCTGTCTGATGCTCAAATCGTGCCATTATTTCTGCGGCACCGCTTCCTGATAGAATCGGTACTGTTCCTCCCCCACGCGCTCGATCATTTCCGGGGGAAACGGCAGTTTCTTGACGATTCGGCCAGGATTGCCGGCGATCACACAGAAGGGGGGAACGTCCCTCGTCACCACCGCTAACGCCGCGATGATCGCCCCCGTTCCCACGGTCACGTTTCCGACGATAACGGAGTTGTGGGCGGCCCACACATAGTCGTGTATGACCACCCTGCCGATCTTTTCGACCTCGACCCATTGACCGACGCGCTCCTTGTAGTCCGTCCGATGCCCCGGGTTGTCGGCGATCAATTCACAGCCGATCATGCAATTCGACCCGATCGAGACCTCGTTTCCGATGAATATCGCGATCGGCAGCGCAAGGTCGGTGTTGTCCCCGATCACGAGCTTGGGCCGCTCGGCCACGGTAAGCCCCACGATGGCGCTCCGGTCGTAGATCTTGACGTCGTCGCCGATGGTCATGCTGACGTTTCCGTCCAGGAAGGGAATGCCCTGCCCGGACGGATAGATAAGAAGCCTTTTCCCGCAGGCGACGCACTGACTTCGAAACATCGGCTGGTAATAAGAGAGGCGCCAGAAATTCCTCCACAGCCCGATCCTGAGTTGCCGCTCCCGGTACAGAAAATCGTGCCACCCGGGAATGTACGGGGCCTCCGTCATGAGTATTCCTTTGGCGCATCGCTTGAGCCTCGCGTAGAAGGGCGTTTCGGCTCTTCGCACCTTTTGCACGAAATCATCGATACTCACGTTGTATCCTCCCACGCCGTGCGGCATCGCGCTCTCTTAGTATGCGATCTTCATCACGACGCGCCATAGTATACAAAGAGGCCCCGCTGTTACAAACAGCTTTTTGCTTGATTGCCCGCC
>DATCCP010000253.1:0-6138 GCA_036511215.1 Candidatus Krumholzibacteriaceae bacterium | reverse complement strand
AAATCCCTTGACCCCGCCATCGTCTTCCTATAGCATGCACGTTTTATTGCGAGTAATCGAAGGCGCGCCGGGAGGGGCTTGCATGCCGCGGCTCATCGAACGCTTGAAAAGTCAACGGGGGAATCGGGAGTGCGGTGTCCGGTTCCTCTTTCCGGGATTAGGCGAATGCTTCCCTCGTGGGAAGCATTCTTTTTTTGAGAAAGGATGATCTATGCCGGCTGTCGAGGAGGACATCCAGTTCCTCATCCAGATCGTCAAGAAGGACACAGAGATCAAGGAGAGGAAACGATTGCTCGGGTCCATTCCTCCCCGCATCAAGGCGATCGAGCGCGAGCTGCGAAAGATGGATGAAGATCTGAGCGAGACGAAGCAGGTGTTCGAGAAGCTCGAGGTGGAAAAGCGGCACATCGATCAGGATCTCAAGACACATCAGGGCGAGCTCGCGAAGAAGAAGGAAGAGCAGCGGCTCGTGAAGGACAACAAAACGTTCCGGGCGGTGAACGCGGAGATCGAGTACATCAACAAGAAGATCGATCAGGCGGAGGAGCGGATGCTTGTCATCCTCGAGGAAGGCGAGGCGAGGAGAAAAGAGATCAAGATACAGACCGACAGGATCAATAGCGACAGGAGCAAGCTCGTCGCCGAGAAAGAGAAGTTCGAGCAGGAGATGAACGCAGCCGAAGACTCCCTGAAAATCCTCGAGGACGAGAAACTTCGCATCCTTCCTCACATATCCGAGGTTATCCGCCGTCTGTACAGCCGGATCCTCACCGCGAAGGGGGATTCGGGCGTCGCGAATCTCGTCTCTGACATCTGTCAGGGCTGTTACTCGCGCGTACCCCCCCAGAAGGCGCACGAGGTGCGCATGAACGATCAGATCCTGAAGTGCGAGGTATGCGGGAGAATCCTCGTCTACTACGACTCCAAATAGATCCTTGCCGTTCGATGCCTATGAAACGTCTCATCATGCTTCTCGTGCAGCTCGCGCGGGGGATACGCCTCGAAGAGAGCTGGAGCGCGTGCGGTTTCTCGTCCGCGGCGGAGGCGAGCAGCGCGCTCGAAGGCCTTGCGCGGTCCCTCGACAGCACGCCCGCGGGGACGGCGCACCGGGTCGGGGAAGGATCGCGCCGCGCGCAGGACGGGCCGCGCGGACTCGGGGCTGCGATTCTCCACGTCGACGGCGCCTCGCGCGGGAATCCCGGGCCTTCGTCGATCGGCATGATTCTCCGCCTCCCTTCGGGCGAGGAGCTCTACTCCGTCGGGAAGAAGATCGGACGGGCGACGAACAACGTCGCCGAATACCGGGCCGTCATCGAGGGGATGAAACTCGCCCGGGAGCTCGGCGTGCGCGCTCTCACCGTCCGCCTCGACAGCGAGCTCGTGATGAAGCAGCTCACGGGCGCCTACCGGACGAAAAACGCGGAGCTCGCCTCACTCGCGCTCGAGGTCGCGGAGCAGTGCCGCCATTTCTCGCGCTGCTCCTTCGAGCACGTTATGCGGGAAGAAAACTGCGAGGCCGACCGCCTCGCAAACGAGGCCCTCAACCGCGTCATCGACCCCTGATATCCCGCGGTCCGGGCCGGTCGATGAACTCCACCCGCCTGGGCCTTCGGGCTTTACCTTTTTGTCTCCCCATGCTATATTCGCAGCAATCAGATTGCGAAGTGCAGCGACGGCAAAGTAGACGGGGTGATCGCGGCGCGCGAGCGTTCGAGGAAAGTCCGGGCTCCATAGGGCAGGGTGCTGGGTAACGCCCAGTGGGGGTGACCCCAAGGAAAGTGCCACAGAAAACACACCGCCTCCCTCACGGGAGGTAAGGGTGAAAAGGCGAGGTAAGAGCTCACCAGTGCCGCCGGCGACGGCGGCAGCTCGGTAAACCCCACCCGGAGAAAGACCAAATAGGAGAGAAGAAGCGGCCCGCTTCGCCAGACTCTCGGGTAGGTCGCTAGAGGCTGCCGGCAACGTCAGCCCCAGACAAATGATCACCACCCGCACAGGGTACAGAACCCGGCTTACAAGTCTTCTTTGCCGTCGCTTATGAATTGCCGGGGGCGCTCCTCGGGGAAGAAACGAAACGCGATGCATGTCTGGGAAACCCAACCGGTCGATGAGCGCCTCGAGCGCGAGCTCTGCCGGACGCTTCTCCTGAGCCCTCTCGAAGCACGGCTCCTTGCCACGAGGGGGATCGGGACCGTCGAGGATGGCGTCCAATTCCTGAACCCCTCGCTCGAGAATCTCCACGATCCGTTCCTCTTCAATGAGATGGAGCCGGCGGCGCGCATGCTCCACGAGACGATCACGCGCGGCGAGCGCATTCTCATCCACGGAGATTACGATGCCGACGGAGTCTGTGGAACGGCGCTTCTTTTCGAGGTGCTCGCGCGGCTCGGCGCCGACGTTCATTTCTTCGTTCCGGACCGGGCGAAGGACGGCTACGGGCTCGCGGCGCGCGTGATGGACCGCGGGTTCGAGGTCGGTCTCAAGCTCGTCGTTTCGGTAGATTGCGGCTCGAGCGACCGTGAGGTCATCGCGGCGCTCGCCGCTCGCGGGGTCAAGGTGCTCGTCACGGATCATCATGAGACGGCCGGGCGTGTCCCCGAGGCGCACGCGTTCATCAACCCGAAGCTGCCCGGAGAGCGATACCCGTTCAAGGAGCTCACGGGCACGGGGGTCGCCTTCAAGCTCCTTCAGGGGCTCGAACGAACCATGGGACTCGATCTCTCGCTCGCGGAGCACCTCGATCTCGTCGCGCTCGGAACGCTCGGGGACAACGGGGCGATGCGGGACGAGAACCGCATCCTCGTTCCCGCCGGCCTCAAGCTGCTGCGCCAGTGGCGGCGTCCGGGCCTGCGCGCGCTTCGGGCGGAGAGCGGGCTGTCCGAGAGCGGTTTCTCGGCGCGACAGGTGAGCTTTACGCTCGTTCCGCGGCTCAACTCTCCCGGCCGCATGGGAAGCGCGCGGGAGGTCGTCGAGCTTCTCGTCACGCGCGACGACGCGGAGGCCGCCCGCATCGCGAGCGAGATCGAGGAGAAGAACCGGCGGCGCAGGCTTCACGACAGCCGCGTGACCGAGGAGGCGTGCTATCTCGCCGATATCGTTCTGCGGCGCTCCGAACCGCGGGCGCTCGTCTTCTCCTCCTCGTCGTGGCACGAGGGGGTCGTCGGCATAGGCGCCGCACGGCTCGCAGAGCGGTACAACAAGCCGTCGATTCTCATCGCGGTGCGCGAGGGAGTCGGAAAGGGCTCCGCGCGCTCGGCCGGAATGGTGAACGTCAAGGCTGCGCTCGAGCTCTGCTCGGAGCATCTCCTCGAGTTCGGGGGGCACCGGGAGGCCGGAGGCTTCAGCATCCGCGAGGAGGCGATTCCCGATTTTCAGAAGATGTTCGAGGAGGTCGTCGAGGAGCTTTCCCGCTGTCCCGCCGCTCCGTGCGTCTTCAAGGTCGACGCCGAGGTGCCGCTCGGCGCGTGTTCGCTCGAGCTCTTCTCGTTCATCGAGAGGCTCGGGCCGTTCGGGGTCGGGAATCCCGAGCCCGTTCTCGTGGTCGGGGGGCTCGAGGTTCTCCCGGGCACGAGGGTCGTCGGGGACGGACATCTGAAGCTCGAGGCCCGGGACCGGGAGGGGGACGTGCGCTCGCTCATCGGCTTTTCGCTCGCCGGCGCATGGAAACCGGCCGACATCACCGGCACGAAGGTCGACGTCCTCATCAATCTGAGAAAGAACGTGTACAAGGGCAAGGCGGAGCCGCAGCTCCAGATAATGTCGATTCGCTTTTCCGAGCGCATGCAGGGCGCCGGACTTTCGTAGCTTGTCCGATGCGGCGAGGTAGCCGGAATGCGCGTCGTCGTGCAGAGAGTGTCGGAGGCGAGCGTCGAAGTCGACGGGGTCGTCGTCTCCTCGATCGGGACGGGGCTTCTCATCCTCGTCGCGTTTCGAATCGGCGATTCGGATGCCGAGCTCGACTGGATGGCGCGCAAATGCCTCGAGCTGAGGATTTTCGGGGACGACGAGGGCAAGATGAACCGCTCGCTCCTCGACGTGGGCGGCGAGCTGCTCGTCGTGTCGCAGTTCACCCTCTACGGCGACTCCCGGAGGGGGAGGCGTCCCGATTTCACGGCGAGCGCTCCCGCCGCCGAAGCACAGGCCCTGTACCGGAGATTCCTCGAGATCATGGGCGGCCTGTACCCGAAGGTCGCCGAGGGCGTGTTCGGCGCGATGATGACGGTCCGCCTCGTCAATGACGGGCCGGTCACGCTCGTCATCGACAGGGACGCCGACAGGTTATGAGGGAGGCGCGTTCGCCATGAATCCGTTCCTGAGCCCCGCTCTGCAGAAGAATCTCGTGCTCGCCTCCGCCTCTCCGCGGCGGCGGGAGATTCTCGAGAGGCTCGGCTTCGAGTTCGAGATCCTCGCGACCGGCGTCGATGAAAACGCGATCGAATGCGCCGATCACCTGCGTTTCACGGTGCTCGCGGCGGAGCGGAAGGCGCTCGCCGCGCGCCGGCTCCGGAGCGGCGCGACGATCATCGCGGCCGACACGATCGTCGTGTGCGGCGACTCCAGGCTCGGGAAGCCGTCCGATGAGGCGGACGCGGCGGCCATGCTCCGCTCACTCTCGGGGCGAGCGCACGAGGTGATAACGGGCGTCGCGATCGTCGCATCGGACGGAGCGATGTGCGCGGAGACGGAGCGGACGCGGGTTTATTTTCGCGCGCTTTCGGCCGCAGAGATATCCCGGTACATCGAAACGGGGGAGCCGTTCGGGAAGGCGGGCGCGTACGCGATCCAGGGATACGCGGGACCGTTCGTCGAGAAGATCGAAGGATGCTACTTCAACGTCGTCGGACTTCCGGTGAGCCTTCTCTTCAGGATGCTCTCGAGGCTCGAAAGGAACAGGGATGATCGTTCCGACCATTGACTACCGGAGAGGCGCCGTCGAGATCATCGACCAGGTCCTCCTTCCGCGGGAGGAGCGGATCGTGCGTCTCGCCTCTGTCGGGGAGCTCGCCTCGGCGATACGCGCTCTGCGGGTTCGGGGCGCCCCGGCGATCGGCATCGCCGCGGCGTACGGGATACTGCTCGAGCTCGAGGGCTACCTCAAGGAGCGGGTGCGGAGCGCCCCAGCGTACTTTTTCGATCGTGTCGAGGGGGTTCGACCGTTCGAGGCGGCGGGGCTCGAGGCGACGGAGATCATGGAGAGGCTCGATGCCGCGCGCGAGACGCTCGGCGCGACGCGACCCACCGCGGTCAATCTCTTCTGGGCGCTCGACCGGATGTCGGCGGCCGCCCGCGGGGGGGCGAACGATCCCGTCGCGCTCTGCGGGAGGCTCGCGAATGAGGCATTTTCCATCCATACGCAAGAGCTCGAGATCGAGTTCGCTATCGGGACGAACGGGGCCCGGTTCATTCGCGACGGCATGAACGTTCTCACTCACTGCAACGCGGGAGGCCTCGCGGCGGCCGGCTACGGCACGGCGCTCGGCGTCCTCTACGCGGCGTGGGAGGAGGGAAAGCGTTTCCACGTGTTCGTGGACGAGACGCGGCCGCTCCTCCAGGGAGCGCGTCTGACGGCCTGGGAGCTCCGCAGGAGGGGCATTCCACACACGGTGCTCTGCGAGGGGGCCGCCGCCTCGCTCTTTGCGGCGGACCGCGTCGACGCGGTCGTGGTCGGAGCCGACAGAATCGCCGCGAACGGGGATACCGCGAACAAAGTCGGAACCCTTGGCCTCGCGATTCTCTGCTGGAAATTCGAACGGCCGTTCTACGTGGCCGCCCCCTGGTCTACCTTCGACCTTCGTGTGCCGTCGGGCGCGGGGATTCCCATCGAGGAGCGCCCGAGTGAAGAGGTCTCCTCATTCTGCGGCGTGCAGACTGCTCCCGAAGGGACCCGCATATACAACCCCGGCTTCGATGTAACCCCTGCCGGCCTGATCACCGCCATCATCAGCGATCGCGCCGCCGTGGAAAATCCCGACGGACCGAAGATCGCCGCGCTCGCCGCGGGGCCCCCGCATCGACCTTGACCTCGGCGCAATCATTTCACATATTAAGATAGATTATTAAACGCTCCAATCAAAAAGCTCGTTGGCATCTCATGCCCTGTTGCTCGAGGGCATTGGCTATAAACTCGGGGATCATCTT
>DATCCP010000252.1:0-10788 GCA_036511215.1 Candidatus Krumholzibacteriaceae bacterium | reverse complement strand
CGCATGTACCGCGCCGTGCTCGCCGCTGAGGCGACCCCGAGCACGAACGCCGGGAGCACGAGATGCCGCGCGCGATCGAAAAAGAGCGCACACGCGCCTAACCCCTCGGTATCGACCGACTGCATGTGGGACGACGGCAGCAGCCCGAGCTTCAGGGAAAAGACGAGGATGAGCATAAGGGCGAGCCAGAACGACGGAATGGAATAGACGAAGAGCGCCGCGATCGTGTTCGCGCGGTCGAAGACGGAGTACCTCTTCGCCGCCGAAAGCATGCCGAGCGTGAGCCCGAGAAAAATGTGGAGCAGGAGCGCGACGACCGTGAGGCGGAGCGTGTTCGGTATCGCCTCGCCGAGGACGTCCCGCACCGGGCGCAGGTACCGAAGGCTCACGCCGAAGTCCCCGCGCGCAAAGCTCCCCATCCATTTGAAGTACTGCTCGTAGAGCGGCCGGTCGAGCCCGAGGCTTTCCTTGATGTGCCGGACCGTGTCCGGGCTGATGTCGGGGTTGTAGTACCGGGACATCGGATCGCCCGGCGCGAGATGGAGGAGAAAGAACGTGATCGTGAGCACGATGAAAAGGAGAAGGACGGACTGGAGGAGGCGTCGCACGAGGAACCGGCTCATGGAGACGAGACCTCCCCGGCGAGACATTCGCTCATCTCGCGGCGTTTTTCCGCGGCGCGCTCCGCGACCGCCGCTGTCTCCCCGTCCGTGAGGCCGAGCGGCGTCCACGCGACGTCGAAGAGCTCCGAGAACGCGCGCACGATCGCCGCGCGGAGCTCGCGATCATCGACGGGGCGGCCGATCTCGCCTTCAATGCTCGTGACGCGCGCTTCGAGCGGACCCCACGAACCCCGCAGGTATTTCACGATGCGCGAGCTCCCGGGCCTCGCGAGAATCGAGCCGTGCTGGAGAACCGCTGCGGCGGTCCTCCGCTGGGCGCTGCCCGCGATCTTCTTCCCCCCGACGGTGAGCTCGGCGCGCGTCACCGACGAGAGGCACGGCGGCGGCGCCCCGTGCGGCCTCGGTGCCTCGCGCCCCCGCGAAACCTCCGCGCCGGCGCCGAGGGAACGAAGCGCCGCGCGGAGCGCCGAGGAGATTCTCATAAAGGTCTCCGCACGGCCGTTCCCGAAACCGGCCGCCCCCGCGGGCGCGACGACGCAGTACGTGAGCTCCCCCTCGTGGAGGAGCGCGCGCCCGCCGGTGATCCGGCGCACGCAGTCGATGCTGTCGGAACGCACCGCTTCGAAGTCGAGAATTTCCAGGGGATCCTGATGAGCGCCGATCGTGATCGCCGGCGGATCGAACGAATAGAGTCTGAGAACCGGCGCGCCACCCTCCCGTTCGGCCCGCTCGAGGAGCAGCTCGTCGAGGGCCATGTTCTCGGCGCCGGATGCGGGGCCGCTATCGAGGAACAACCATCGATCCATCTTACTCGAGGTCCCCGGGGCAGCACAGGTCGGGGCACCGCGCCGCGGCCGCCTCGTCGAGACGCCTCACCGGCGTCGTCACGGGCGCTTCGTGCAGCATCTGGGGGCTCTTCTCGGCCTCCTCGGCTATCTTCTCCAATACATCTGCGTATTGATCGAGCGTCTCCTTGCTCTCCGTTTCGACGGGCTCGATCATGAGCGCCTCCTCGACGATGAGCGGGAAGTAGACGGTCGGCGCATGGAGCCCGTAATCGAGGAGCCTCTTGACGACGTCCGTCGCCCGGACGCCGAATTTCTTGAGGTTGCGCGCCGAAAGCACGAACTCGTGCATGCAGGGACCCGGGTACTTGAGATCGTAGGTCGTCTTCAGACGCGCGCAGAGATAGTTCGCGTTGAGGATCGCGTTCTCCGCAACCTCCCTGAGACCGGCGCCGCCCAGCGCGCGGATGTATGCGTAGGCCTTCACGAACACGTTGAAGTTCCCGAGGTAGGGATGGACCCTCCCGATCGACTTCGGACCGTCGGGGGAGAGCCGGAAGGCGCCCTTTTCCTCGACGACGCGCGGAACGGGGAGATACTCGACGAGAGGACCTGCGACGCCGACGGGACCCGATCCCGGCCCGCCCCCGCCGTGCGGGGTCGAGAACGTCTTGTGGAGGTTGATATGCATGACGTCGATGCCGATGTCGCCGGGGCGCACGATGCCGAGGAGCGCGTTCATGTTCGCACCGTCCATGTACACGAGGGCCCCCTTGGCGTGCACGACACGGACGATCTCGGCGATCTCGCGTTCGAAGAGCCCGAGCGTGTTCGGCAGCGTGAGCATGAGGACGGCGGTCTCGCCGGTGACCTCCTTCTCGAGCACCTTCGGATCGATGAGCCCGCGCTCGTTCGAGGGGATCGTCTTCGGCGTGAACCCGCAGATGGCCACGCTCGCCGGGTTCGTCCCGTGGGCCGAGTCGGGTATGAGAACGATCTTTCGCTTCTCGCCGCGGTCCGCGAAATAGGCGCGCGCGAGCATGATGCCCGTGAGCTCCCCGTGGGCGCCCGCGGCGGGCTGCAGCGTGAAGGCCGCCATCCCCGTCACCTCGCAGAGCGCGCGTTCGAGCCGCCAGACGAGCTCGAGCGCACCCTGCGCGTCGGCGTCGTCCTGCGCGGGGTGGAGCCCCGTGAAGCCCTCGAGGCGCGCGACCTCCTCGTTCACGAGGGGGTTGTATTTCATCGTGCAGCTTCCGAGCGGGTAGATTCCCTTGTCGACGTGGTAGTTCTTCCCGGCGAGCTCGACGTAGTGGCGGACGATTGTTTGCTCTCCCATCTCGGGGAGGCCGAGCGGCGACGTGCGCAGGCCGGGGAGATCGATCCGCTCGATGGGGCAATCGTTCTCGGGGATACGGTAGCCGCGCCGTCCCGGCTTCGATTTTTCGAAGATCGTCCGGCTCATCGTCCCGCCCCCTTTCCCGCGACGAGATCGCGGTAGAGCTCGATCTCGGCCCTCGTGCGCCGTTCCGTCACCGCGACGAGGACCGCCCTGCCCCCAAGCTCGGGGAACGAGGCGCCGAGGGGAATTCCCCCGAGGACGCCCTTCTTCGCGGCGGCGCCGAGAAACTTCTTCGCGGCGACCGGAAGCTCGACGACGAATTCCTGGAAGAAATGCCGGCCGAAGGGCAGCCTCGCGCCTTCCGTCCCGGCGAGCATCGAATACAATGTGTGGCTCTTCGCGTAGCTCTGCTCGGCGACGTCCCGGAAGCCCCGCTCGCCGAGCGCGGTGAGGTACACCGCGGCGGAAAGGGCGCAGAGCGCTTCGTTCGTGCAGATGTTCGACGTCGCCTTCTCGCGGCGGATATGCTGCTCGCGGGTCTGGAGCGTCATCACGTAGCCCCGTTTGCCGTCGATGTCGACCGTGCCGCTGATGAGACGCCCGGGCATCCGCCGGATATATTCGGTCTTCGTCGCCATGAAGCCGAGGAGCGGCCCCCCGTAACTCTGCGGCAGTCCGAGGGATTGCCCCTCGCCGACCGCGATATCGGCGCCGTACTCCCCCGGCGGGGCGAGAATCGCGCACGAGACGGGATCGACGCAGGCGATGAGGAGCGCTCCCGCTCCGTGAACGACGTCGGCGAGCTCCTGTGCCGGCTCGACGAGGCCGAAATAGTTCGGCTGCGCGAGGATGACGGCGGCGGTTTTCTCCTTGAGGGCGCTCTTGACGCGCTCGAGATCGAGGGTCCCCTCCTTCGTGTACGGAATCTCCCGGAGCTCGATGGCGCGCGCGGTCGCGTAGCAATCGAGCACGGCGCGGTAGCGCGGCGAAAGGGCTCGCGGAACGAGCACGGCGCCGCCCCCCTTCATGCCGCTCGCCATGAGCACGGCCTCGGCGAGGGCCGTCGCGCCGTCGTACATCGAGGCGTTCGCCACGTCCATCCCCGTGATACGGCAGATGAGGCTCTGGTATTCGTATATCGACTGAAGCGTTCCCTGGCTCACCTCCGCCTGGTACGGCGTGTAGGACGTGTAGAATTCGCTTCGCGAGGTCACGTAGCGCACGAGCGCCGGCACGTGGCGGTCGTATATCCCTCCCCCGAGGAAGCTCGCCAGTGAGGTGGCGGGGCGGTTCTTCGCGGCGAGCTCCCGGAAGAGCCCGGCGAGGTCGGCTTCCGCGAGCGGCGGCTCCAGGTTAAGAAGACCCCCCATCCGGAGCGCCTCCGGAATCGGCTCGAGGAGCTCATCGAACGATTGAACTCCGATGCGCGCACGCATCTCGCTTCGGTCTGCGTCAGTGTTCTGAATGTAGCTCATTTACCTGTCCTCTGATTCGTCCTCTTTTCCCGTCTCCTGCTCGCCGAGGAAATCCCGGTATTCGTCATAGCTGAAGAGCACATCGAGCTCTCCCGGCTCGTCTATCCTGATCTTTATGAACCAGCCCAGGTCGTACGGGCTCTTGTTCACGATCTCTGGTTTTGCGACAACCTTACTGTTGACCTCGATCACTTCGCCGGTCACGGGCGAATAGAGATCGGCGACGGTTTTCACGGCCTCGATCGTCCCCATCGGATCCATCTGGGTGACCTTGTGCCCGACTTCGGGGAGCTCGATGTACACGATATCCCCGAGCTCTCCCGTCGCGTAGTCGCTGATCCCGATGATCGCGATATCTCCGTCCTCGACGTATACCCACTCATGCTCCTTCGTGAATTTGCATTCTTCCGGGTTCATCGCTTACCTTCCTTTCCGTCGAGCGCCTCGCTCCGCCAGTGGCACTTCATCGATACGCATTCCGTCGAACGGCAATCGCGGTCCTCGTCGATCAATCCGCCGCGCGGCTCCGGTAAAAGGGGACCGGCACCATCTTCGCCTCGGCCGGCTTTCCCCGCACCTGTATCGCAAAGTCGCCCCGGTCGATCTTCGCAGCGCTCGAAACGAGGGCGAGCGCAAGGCTCCTCCCGAGCGTGGGCGCGAATGTGCCCGAGGTCACCGCTCCGATCGAGCGCCCTCCCTGGAGAATGCCGAATCCCTGCCGGGCGATCTGGCGCCCGACGAGCTCGAAGCCCGCGAGCATCCGCGCGGGGCCCCGTTCCTTTTCCTTGAGGAGCGCTTCCTTGCCGAGGAAATCCTCCTTCGCGAGCTTCACGAGCCACGAGAGCCCCGCCTCGAGCGGAGAGGTCTCCTCGCCGAGCTCGTGCCCGTAGAGGCAGAAGCACGGCTCGAACCGGAGCGTGTCGCGCGCGCCGAGCCCGATCGGCGCGACGCCGAGATCCGCGCCGGCCGCACGCAGCTCTTTCCATGCATCCATCGTCCGCCCGGCGGGAAGATAGATTTCGAAGCCCAGCTCACCCGTGTATCCGGTGCGCGAGATGATGATCTCCGCTCCCTGCGATTCGTACGAGACAAAACGGTAGTAGCCGAGATCCGCAAGCTTGTCCTTGACCGGTTTCGCGATCCCGGTCCTCAAGAGGAGCTCGCGCGAGCGGGGTCCCTGAACGGCGATCTGTCCCGTCGCGGCCGTCAGATCCCGGATCTCAACGCCCGAAGCCTTGAGCCCTTTCAGGTGCCTGAAGATCTTGTCCACGTTCACCGCGTTCACGACGAGGAGAATCCGCTCGTCCGAGAACTTGTAGACGAGGAGATCGTCGAGCACCGTGCCGCGCTCGTTGCAGGCCACCGTGTAACAGATCTGGCCGGCGCCGAGCTTCGCCACGCTGTTCGTGACGACGCCATCGGTGAACGCCGCCGCCGCTGGCCCCGTGATGGATATCTCCCCCATGTGGCTCACGTCGAAGAGCCCGACCGCGGTGCGGACCCGCGCGTGCTCGGCGACGATCCCTTCGAAGGAGACGGGCATGAGGAATCCGGCGAAGGGAACGATCCTCCCCCCCGCAGCGACATGCGCTTCGTACAACGGCGTTTTCTTGAGCTCCATATTCAACCCCTTTGATTAACCCTTTCCCGAAGCTAGGTCAATAGCATTTTGGCCGGGCTTTTGAAAGCAAATTATCGCCGCTCTCACGCCGCGCGCGGTTTCATAAACTTCCTGAGCATCTGGCCCGTGTAGGACCGCTCGCAGCCGAGGATGTCGATGGGCGCCCCGGCGAAGATGACCTCCCCGCCGCGGTCCCCCCCCTCGGGGCCGAGATCGACGATGTGATCCGCCATGCGGATGATCTCCGGATTGTGCTCGATGATGAGGACGGTGTTTCCGCGCTCGACGAGCTCGTCGAGCACTCGCATGAGAAGCTTCACGTCCTCGAAATGGAGCCCCGTACTCGGTTCATCGAGTATGTACAGAGTCTTCCCCGTGCTGAGCTTTGAGAGCTCCGTGGCGAGCTTCACACGCTGCGCCTCCCCTCCCGACAGCGTCGTCGCCGACTGTCCGAGACGGATGTATCCGAGCCCGACGCTCCGGAGCACCTCGAGCTTGCGGACGATCTGCGGGATGTTCGCGAAGAACCTGCACGCCTCCTCGACCGTCATGTCGAGGATCTCGGCGATGTTCCGGTTCTTGAACGTTATCTCGAGCGTCTCGCGGTTGTACCGCTTCCCCTTGCACTCCTGGCAGTGGACGTAGACATCGGGAAGAAAATGCATCTCGACTTTGATCATGCCGTCGCCGCGGCAGTTCTCGCAGCGGCCTCCCTTGACGTTGAAGCTGAATCGGCCCGGCCTGTAGCCGCGCATGCGCGCGTCGGGAAGCCGGGCGAAGAGATCGCGGATCGGGCCGAAGAGGCCCGTGTAGGTAGCCGGGTTCGAGCGCGGCGTGCGCCCGATCGGGGACTGGTCGATGTCGATCACCTTGTCGATGTGCTCCACGCCGTCGATACGGTCGTGCGCCGCCGGAAGCTCCGAGCTCCTGAAGAACTGTCTGCTGAGCGCCCGATAGAGGATGTCATTGACGAGCGTGCTCTTGCCGGAGCCCGAAACGCCCGTCACGACGACGAGTTTCCCGAGCGGGATCTCGACGTCGATGCCTTTCAGGTTGTTCGCGCGGGCGCCGCGGATGACGAGCGAGGCGCCCGTGCCCCGGCCGGCGCCGTCTTTGAGGTCGAACCAGCGCTCCTCCTTGAGGTAGCGCCCGGTGAGGCTCGCCGGGGACTCCATGATCTCGCCGGGCGTGCCCTCGACGACGACGGCGCCGCCCCGCTCCCCCGCCCCCGGCCCGAGATCGATCACGTAGTCGGACGAGAGAATCGTTTCGCGGTCGTGCTCGATCACGATGACGGTGTTGCCCGCGTCGCGGAGATCCTTGAGCGTCCCGATGAGACGCTCGTTGTCCCGGTGATGGAGCCCGATCGACGGCTCGTCGAGAATGTAGAGCACGCCGACGAGCTTGGAGCCGATCTGCGTGGCGAGCCGTATCCGCTGCGCCTCCCCGCCGGCGAGCGTTCCCGCGGAGCGGTCGAGCGCGAGGTACGAAAGCCCCACGTTCGCGAGGAAGCGCAGCCGCGCGGCGATCTCCCGCACGAGCGGCTCGCCGATAATCCTGCTGTTTCCCGCAAGCTCCAGGTGCGCGAAGAAATCGATCGTGCGTTCGATCGTCAGAGCCGAAAGGGCGGCGATCGTGTTCCCGGCGACCGTCACGGAGAGGCTCTCGGGACGAAGCCGCGAGCCTCCGCAGGAGGCGCACGGGCTCGAGGTCATGAATGTCTCGATCCAGCGGCGGATCGCCTCCGATTTGGTCTGGTGGTACCGGCGCCGGAGATTGGGGATGATCCCTTCCCATGCCGTGTAATACTCGCCGCGCCCCCGCTCGAAGTCGTACTTGACGACGATCTCCTCGTCGGTCCCGTCGAGGACGATTGTCTGGACCCCCCGCGGGAGTTTGTCGAACGGCGTTTCGAGGGAAAAATGGAATCTCTCGGCGAGCGCATCGAGGCGGTAGCGGAACCAGTTCCCCTTGAGCGGACCCACGGGCGCGATCGCGCCCGCGGCGATCGCGAGCGTATGGTCGGGAACGACGAGCTCCTGCGCGAAATCGATCTGGGTGCCGAGACCGTGGCATGCGGGGCAGGCGCCGTATGGCGAGTTGAAGGAGAACATGCGCGGGCTGATCTCTCCGAGGCTCTTCCCGCAATACGGGCACGCATACTCGAGGCTATAGAGCGTTTCCTCTCCGTCCCGGAGAACGAGAATCACGCCGCCGCCGGCCTTCGCCGCCGTCTCCACCGAATCGGCGAGGCGGCGCCCGATGAGCGCTTTGACCTTGAGCCGGTCGACGACGACATCGATCGTGTGCTTTTTCGTCTTTTCGAGAGAGAGAGACGCTTCGAGCTCGCGGGTCGCGCCATCGATGCGCACGCGCGTGAATCCCTCGCGCATGAGCTTGGCGAGGAGCGCACGGTGCTCCCCCTTGCGCCCCCGCACGACGGGCGCGAGGATCTCGAGCTTCGTCCCTTCGGGAGCGCCCTGGAGCCGGTCGACGATCTGCGCGACCGTCTGACGCGAGATGCGTCGTCCGCACGCCGGGCAGTGCGGATCGCCGACGCGCGCGAAAAGCACGCGAAGGTAATCGTAAATCTCGGTGATCGTGCCGACGGTCGAGCGCGGATTCCGCGACGACGTCTTCTGGTCGATCGATATGGCGGGTGAGAGTCCCTCGATGCTGTCGACGTCGGGCTTTTCCATCTGTTCGAGAAACTGGCGGGCGTAGCTCGACAGCGACTCGACGTAGCGGCGCTGACCCTCGGCGTAGATCGTGTCGAAAGCGAGTGACGATTTGCCGGAGCCGCTCAGGCCCGTGATCACGACGAACCTGTTCCGCGGTATCGTGACGGTGATGTTCTTGAGATTGTGCTCCCGGGCGCCCCGCACGACCAGGTTCTCGCGAGCCATCCCCCGCTACTCCTTCTTCACCGGCTCCTCTGCGGCCTTCTGGCCGCCGGGGGCGGCTTTCCTGACCTCGATCCGCTTGAGACCTTCCGACGCGACCTTTCCCCAGTCGGAGGTCGGCCCGTATGCGGACAGAACGCTCTCGTAGATCGCCTGGGCCTGCCCCAGATCGCCCTTGAGCTCGTAGCATCCGGCCGCCTCGAGCTTCGACGTGATCCCCCACATACCACCCGTCTTGAGGTAGGGCACGCGGAGAAACTCGCGTATCGCCTCGTCGTACCGGCCGAGGCTCTTGAGGCTCATCCCCGCCCAGTAGTGTGCGCGTCCCTGCTGTTCCTCGCTCGTCGCGACGTCGGGAATCCTGATATAGACGTCGTAGGCGAGCTCGTTCTTCCCGGCCTGGTTGTAACAGAATCCGAGGTCGAAGAGGACCTCGACGATGCCGTCGTGTCCGGGATAGGTCTCGACGAGTTTCTGCCACGTCGCCGAAGCGTCGTCCCATTTCTCGAGCTGCTGATAGACGCTCCCGAGGTTCTTCCATGCCGTGAAGGCGAGCTCGGGGTCCTTTGCCGACTCGGCCGCGAGCGCGTAGTTCTTGGCGGCGAGGTTCAGGTTGCCCGCGCCGAACTGCGCGGAGCCGAGCTTGAAGTAGGCCTGCGGGAGAATGGCCGACCGCTGCGCGGACCCGATGAAGCTCTCGAGCTTCTCGGCCGCCTCCTTGTACCCTCCCCGCTTCAGGTCGCAGAGGGCGAGGTAGAAGAGCGCCTCGGTGGCCTCGTCCGAATTCGGGTATTTCTTCTGGAGGTCGCCGAGAGAGACGGCCGCCACGTCGCAGCGGCCTTCCTCGGCCTCGATCCTGCCCTTTTCGAGGAGGACGGCGCCGAGCCCCTTCCATGCCGCGCAGCGGGCGGCGAGCCACTGCGTGTCCCGCCCGTACTGATCGCTCTGCTTGAGCCTCATGGAGGTCCTCGCCCTGAGGGCGACGACGCGGCAGCTGTCGACGCCTTGCATGCCGAGCGCGTCGCCGAGGTTCTTCACGGCGCTCGTATATTCCCCGGAGCCGAGGTCCGCCTCGCCGGCGAGCGTCAGGTTCGCCGCGGTCCGCTCTCCTGCGGCGAGCTCGTCGAGAAGCGGGCGCGCCTGGTCGTACTGTCTCGCGTCGAGGTAACGGCCGCCGAGCCATGCGAGCGCCCTGAGCCGCACGGTCTTCGGGAGCGCTTCCCTGTTGAGGAGATTCTGGATCGTCTCTTCCGCCTTCTTCCCGTCACCCGCCTTGTCCCGCGCAATCGCCTCTCGATAGACGGCATCGGCGGCAAGCTCGCTCTCGGGATAGGCTGCGGCGAATCCCGCATAGGCGTCGGCCGCCTCGGCGTAGAGACTCCGGTAGTAGAGGCAGTCCCCTTTTCGAATCATGCACTTTTCGGCGATGGTCCTTCCCGGGGCCCGGGCGATGCACCGGTCGTAGGCGGCGGATGCGCCGGCGAAGTCCTTCGCCGCCATGAGCGCTTCGCCGAGATTGTAGAGAACCCCCGTGACTCTCGGATCATCAGGGTACGTCGAGGCAAAGGTCTGAAACGCACGCACGGCGCCCGCATTGTCCCCCCTGCCCTGCATGAGGTAGGCGCCGAGGAGCACCGCCTCCTTCTTCTGGGCCGGCGGAGCGGACGAGGCAGTCACTTGGCCAGCGGCAGCGAGCGCCGCTCTCGCGGCGGCCGTGTCCCCTTTGGAGGCGCGCTCCGACAGGTACCGGGCCTTTTCCGTGAGCGCCCACCATTTTCCCTCGCCCGCGCCATAGAGCTTCATGTACTCATCGATCCTGTCGAGCCGCTCGGCGAGGGTCCATTCCGACTGCCGCTCCGACAGGTACTCCCGGACGGCGCGTTCGCCCCACGCCGTATTCGGGTATTTCTGAGATGTGTCCTTCAGTATATCGAGCCCCTTGGTCCGCTCGGCGTTCGCGTCCTCCCCGCGAGCCTTCGCCGCTCCGGCCCGCATGATGTGCGCGGTCCCGAGATAGTAGGAGCCTTTCGCGCGGAGGGAAT
>DATCCP010000251.1:0-4530 GCA_036511215.1 Candidatus Krumholzibacteriaceae bacterium | reverse complement strand
TTTCCCCCTGGTTGCGCGAAGCTTTGGAATCATCGCCTCCGCGGTGGGCGTCATGAGCGTTTCCGTCAAAGAGGACGGGGACCCGATGGCGGCGCTCACGAGGGGGTACATCATCACGGCGATTCTCGCCGCGATCGGCTTCGGGATCGCGAGCTACGTCATGCTCGGCGAGCACTGGCTGACGTTCTTCGCGGCCGGCGCCATCGGGATCGTGACGAGCGTGCTCTTCAGTGTCATCACCAACTACTACACGTCGTACGATCACCGGCCGGTGAAGGGAATCGCGGAGGCGTCGCAAACGGGCGCGGGAACGAACATCATCACGGGCTTCGCCGTGGGTCTCGAGACGACGTGGCTCCCCTCCATCGTGATCTCGGCGGCACTCCTCGGATCATATTTCCTCGGCCGCCACACCGGTTTGGACAACGGCGGCCTCTATGGAACCGCCATCGTCACGATGGGCATGCTCGCTCCGTGCGGGTACGTGCTCGCGATGGACACCTTCGGCCCGATCACCGATAACGCGGGCGGCATCACCGAAATGAGCAATCAGCCGGAGAACGTCAGGAAGAAGACGGACCGGCTCGACGCGGTAGGCAACACGACGAAAGCGCTCACGAAGGGCTATGCGGTCGGTTCCGCGGCGCTCGCCGCGTTCCTCCTGTTCAGCGCATACCTCAATGAAATCAAGCCGCATGGCATTTTCGGCATCGATCTGGCCAAGCCGGTCGTTTTCGTCGGCGGGCTGCTGGGAGCGACGCTCGTGTTCATCTTCAGCAGCCTCGCCATTCGCGCGGTGGGAAAAGCGGCGTACTATATCATCAACGACGTGAGAAGGCAGTTCAAGGAAAACGCGGGCATCATGCTGGGAACGTCGAAGCCGGACTATGGAAGCTGCGTCGACATCGCGACGAAGGGCGCGTTGAAAGAGATGGTTCCCGCCGGATTGTGCGCGGTTCTCGTGCCGATTGCCGTCGGAGTTCTGTTGGGCGCGGAAGCGGCCGGCGCGCTACTCATGGTCGGAACCATCACCGGCGTCCTCGTGGCGCTCGTGTTCAACAACGGCGGCGGCGCGTGGGACAACGCGAAGAAGCTCATCGAAACGGGGAAGTTCGGCGGCAAGGGAAGCGACGCTCACAAGGCGGCGGTGGTCGGCGATACGGTGGGAGATCCTTTCAAAGACACGGCGGGCCCTTCCTTGCATGTGCTGATAAAGCTCCTGTCCACGCTGACCCTGGTGCTCGTGTCGTTGTTCTTCGTTCTGAGGGGCGCCTGATCGTCCGCGCGGCTGCTTTCGAGACGGCGAATCAACCGCTTTTCTGGTAGAGCCAGCATCGCACCGTCCGCCCGGCGCGAATCTGGATGAGATCGGGCTTCTTGAGGCGGCATGTCTCGAAAACGAACGGGCACCGCGGATGAAACGCGCAGCCGGGAGGCACGTTCACCGGGCTCGGCACGTCCCCCGGTATGGCGGCCTTGACCCTCGCGCCGGCCGGATCCGCGACGGGGACGGAGGCGATGAGCCCCCGGGTGTACGGGTGAAGCGGCTCCTTGAACAGCTCCTCCGTCGGCGCCTGCTCGACGAGCTTCCCGCAGTACATGACGGCGACGACGTCGCTCACGTGCTCGACCAGGCCGAGATCGTGGGCGATGAAGAGATACGTGAGCCCCATCTCCGACTGAAGATCCCTGAGAAGGTTGATGATCTGCGCCCTGATCGAGACGTCGAGCGCCGAGACGGGCTCGTCCGCGATGAGCACATCCGGCTCGACGGCGAGCGAGCGCGCGATGCCGATGCGCTGCCGCTGACCCCCCGAGAACTCGTGGGGGTACTTCCCCGCGGCCGAAGGCGCGAGCCCCACCTTCTCGAGGAGGCGCGCCACCCGTTCGTTCACCTCGGCGCCCTTGGCGAGCCGGTGAATCTTGATTCCCTCCGCGATCGTGCTTCCCACGCTGAGCCGCGGGTTGAGCGATGAATAGGGATCCTGGAACACCATCTGGATCCGACGCCTCGCCCTGCGGAGATCCTTCCCCTTGAGCGCGAGAAAATCGGTCCCGCCGAGGAGAATGCTCCCGGCGGTCGGCTCCTCGAGCCGGATGAGCACGCGCGCGAGCGTGCTCTTGCCGCAGCCGGACTCGCCGACGAGCCCCATCGTCGTGCCCTTCTCGAGCGCGAGGTCCACCCCGTCGACCGCCTTGACGAGGGCGCCGCTCCCGAAGAAGAACCCGACCGACGAACGGTAGTACTTCCGAAGCCCCTGCGCTTCGAGGATGTTCATGTTCGCGCCTCGCGCAGCCAGCACCGGGAGCGGTGATCGACAGATACGTCGAAGAGCGGCGGCTCGGCTGTGAGACATGTATCGAATCGCTTCGAGCACCGGTCGCTGAACCGGCAGCCCGGCGGAAGGCTGAAGGGATCGGGAACGTTTCCCGGGATCGCGGCGAGGGCGCCGCCCCGCACGCCCACCTTCGCGATCGAGCCGAGGAGACCCTCCGTGTACGGATGGGCCGTCGCGGCGAAGAGCTCGCGCACCGGCGCTTCCTCGACGATGACGCCCGCGTACATCACGAGGACGCGGCTCGCCATCTGGGCGACGACGGCGAGGTCGTGCGTGATGAGGAGCACCGCCATGCGGAGACGCTCCTGAAGCTCGCAGAGGAGCTCGATGATCTGCCCCTGCACCGAGACGTCGAGCGCGCTCGTCGGCTCGTCCGCGATGAGAAGCTGCGGCTCGCAGCTCAAGGCCATCGCGATCATCACGCGCTGGCGCATGCCGCCGCTCATCTGATGGGGGTAGGCGCCGTAGCGCTTCTCCGGGTCGGGTATCCGCACGAGCCGGAGCATCTCGATCGTCCTCGCCTTCGACTCGGCCCGTCCGAGCTTCCGGTGAAGCGCGATCGCCTCACGGACCTGCTCGCCGCAGGTGAAAACGGGATTGAGGCTCGTGAGCGGCTCCTGAAAAACGATCGAGATCTTGTTTCCCCGCACCTTGCGCATTTCCTTCTCGGGAAGCTTGAGGAGGTCCCGGTCCTCGAAGAGGATCGAGCCCCCCGCGATGCGCCCGGGAGGTGACGCGATGAGACGCATGATCGACAGCGCCGTCACGCTCTTCCCGCACCCCGACTCCCCGACGAGTCCCACCGCCTCCCCGCGGCCGATGCGGAAGCTCACCCCGTCGACGACGCGGGCGGAGGCGCCCTCGCTCTCGAAAATGGTCGTGAGATTCTCTACGTTCAGGAGCGCTTCCATACCCCTCGCTCAGACGAATTGCTTCGGGTCGAATGCATCCTTCAGGGCGTCGCCGAGAAGATTGAACCCGATCACTGTAACAGCTATCGCAATACCTGGGAAGGTCGAAAGCCACCATGCGCTGAGAAGCACCTCGCGCCCCTCGAAGACCATCTGCCCCCAGCTCGGCGTCGGCGGCGGCACCCCGAGCCCGAGGAAGCTCAGGGAAGCCTCGGTGAGAATGATCCCCCCGATGCGGAGCGTCGCCGCGACGATGATGACGGTCAGCGTGTTCGGGATGAGGTGCCGCCAGATGACGCCTCTCCCCCCCGCCCCGAGCGCCTCAGCCGCCTTCACGTAGTCGAGGTTCCTCAGGGCGAGCACCTGCGCGCGGACGAGGCGTGCCGTCGCCATCCAGCCGGTCGCCCCGAGGAGAACGATGACGAGCCACACCGACCCGGAGAACAGAGCGACGCAGGTGAGGAGCAGGAAGAGCCGCGGAATCGCCAGCAGCGCATCGACGATCCGCATGAGAATCGCGTCCGCCGCTCCGCCGAAATAGCCCGCGACGGCTCCCACGAGCGCGCCGAGGACGACCGTGATCGCGACGGCGAGGAGCCCGATCATGAGGGAAATCCGCGCGCCGTAGATGACGCGCGAGAGAACGTCTCTGCCGAACTTGTCCGTTCCGAGGGGGTGCGTCAGGCACGGGGCGACGTAGCGCATCTTCGGAACGTCCCCCTGGGCGATCGGATCGTACGGGGTCAAGAGCGGCGCGAGCACCGCTGCGAGGTAGAGCGCGACAATGATCCCCGCCCCCGCCATGCCGAACCGGTTCCTCCGGAACCTGCTCCACCCCTGCGACCAGAGCCCGGCTGGCGGCGCCTTCACGAGCAGGCGTTCGTCATCGATTTCACTCATTGCGTCTCCCTGCGCACCGGCCCCGGCTTCATTGCCGGTCCCCCCCGGCGACGGTCAGTCGGGGATCGAGGAGCCCGTACGCGACGTCCGTGAGGAGATTGGCGATGATCACGATCGCCGCGACGACGAAATTGATCGCCAAGACGACCGGGTAGTCCCTCGCGTAGATCGCATCGACCGCGAGCCTCCCCATGCCCGGCCACGCGAAGATCGTCTCGACGATCACGGCTCCGCCGAAAAGAAACGGGAGGCTCAAGCCCACGATCGTCACGACCGGAAGCGCCGCGTTCCTGAACGCGTGCTTGAGAAAAACACGGCTCTCCGGAAGCCCCTTCGCGCGCGCCGTGCGGATATAGTCCTCGCGCAAAACGTCGAGCATC
>DATCCP010000250.1:0-9307 GCA_036511215.1 Candidatus Krumholzibacteriaceae bacterium | reverse complement strand
CGAGAGGGCGTAGATGAGCCCGGCGACGAAGCCCGTTCGCTCGTCCCACATAAGACGGGCGAGACCGCTCACGGCGATGACGGTGAGGACAAATACGACGGCGTTGCAGGAGCGCGCGCCCCACTCGTTCGCTCCGAAGAGTGCCATGCCCCCTGTCATCGCCCAGTAGGCGAGCGGGGGGTTCGTCCAGTGCGGACGATAGTCGAGCTGGGGAACGAGCCAGTGGTGTGTCTCGAGCATCTCGCGGGCTGATTCGGCATAGCGCCCCTCCGTCGTTTCGTATATGCCGCGCGAGCCCTGAAAAGCGAATGCGAGAAGCATCGACAGGACCACGAGGACAAGGGTATTCCTGCGCTCAGGCAGCACGATTCGCCTGCTTCTCCCTTCCGATGAGCATGAGGTTACGGATGTAGATGAAGCTGTTGAGAATATTCGCCAGAATGAAGACGGGGTCTTTGATATGGATCGAATAGGCGAGGAGAATCGCGCTTCCGCCGAGGCTCAGGTACCAGAACGGGAGCGGGATGACGCTTCGTCCTTTGCGCTCGGAAGCGACCCACTGGACAATGAACCTGCTCGCGAAGAAGAGCTGGCCGATGAGCCCGATCGCCACCCACCAGCTCGCGAACTTCCGGAGCATCACATTCCAGAGACCCGGTGACATGTCGGCGAACATCATTTGATCTCCTCTTTGACTTCGTACCGTATGTAGCGCGACCGCATCCATCGCACCGCCACAAGATCGCGGAGCCCCTTGAAGAGACGGTCGGCGATTCCGTACTTGCTCGTTCCCCGTGTCCTCGCGCGATGGCTCACGGGGACCTCGACGACCCGGGCGCCTTCGAGCTTGAGGAGCGTCGGCAGGAAACGGTGCATCCCCTCGAAGAGCTTGATCCGGCGGACGTAGCCGATGCGGTACGCCCGCAGCGTGCACCCGACGTCGCGAATGCTCTCGTGCGTGAGACTGTTGCGCACCGAGTTGGCGACGGCCGAGGAGGCCTTTTTTATGAAGCCGTCCCGCCGCTTCTCGCGCACACCGCATACGACGTCCCATTCGTTCATTTTTTCAAGGAGGCGCGGGATGTCGGCGGGGTCGTTTTGCATGTCGGCGTCCATCGTGACGACGACGTCGCCCCGCGCGCGCTCGAATCCGGCCGTCATCGCGGTCGTCTGGCCCCTGTTTTCTTTGAATCTGACGGCGCGGAGCGCGAGAATGCTCTTCTTGAGCGGCCGGAGCCTGTCGAATGTGCCGTCCGTGGAGCCGTCGTCGACGACGAGAATCTCGTAGCGCATCCCGAGCCTCGAGAGGACCCCGTCCGCCTCCCGAACGCATGCCTCGATCGATTGCTCCTCGTTGTACGCGGGGATGACGAGGCTCAGCTCGATACGGTCGTCGTTTGTCATAGCTTGCATGATAGAACGAAAAAGCGTGTCGGGGCCACCCCAAAAGCGCCGTTCCGGCCGGAGGATCCGGCGCCCGCGGCATCAATGAGAAGGGGGGGGCAAGCCCTCGGCGGACTTGCCCCCCGGGGCAAACAATTGGCGGGATGCGGTTGGACGCGGTCCTGGACAGATTCTAGTCTTGACAGTCGAGCCCATTCGTCATAAAAAGAGTGTTGACGAAAAACCCCGGGAGCGTATCTGAGATGCAACCGCAACGGAACAAGGTAGTCGTACATTACGGCGACGGAAAGCTGCTCAAAGGCTACACGCACGATTTTCTGCCCGACAGGGAGTCCTTCCATTTGAATACGGCGCTGGAGCCAGGCGTCGGGACTATCCATGAAGTGAAAATCTTGGATCTCAAGGCCGTCTTCTTCGTGAAGTCCATCGAAGGCAACATGGCGTACGTCGAGAAGAACAGGTTCGAGGTTGTCGACGCCAAGGCCCTCCACGGAATCAAGATCAGGGTGACATTCAAGGACGGCGAAATACTGCGCGGCCTATCTCTCGGCTACAACAGAGCAAAGAAGGGCTTTTTCGTCGTCCCCATCGATCCCGCGAGCAACAACGAGAGAATCTACGTCGTGGCGAACGCCACCGCCGAAATAATCGTTGGCCCAGACGCAGAGAAGTAGCTCCGCATTGAATCCTGCACGGGAAAATGCTTGACAGAACGGCTGCGGAGGGGAATTATTGATAATAATTACTATTCTTGTGTACATATGAAGGTGCTCGAATGCGGAAGACAAAGCAGCGCGAGGTGATCGTCGAGGAGCTTATGAGGCTCCGCACGCATCCGAGCGCGGACGAGCTGTACGCGATCGTGAAGAAGCGCCTGCCCAGGATAAGCCTCGGGACCGTGTATCGCAACCTGGACCTGCTTTCGCGCGAAGGTGTCGTGCACAGGCTGGAGGTCGGCGGCTCGCAGATGCGCTTCGATGGGGACCTCGACGAGCATCGGCATATACGCTGCATTCGCTGCGGGCGGATCGATGACCTGGCGGGGGGTTCGAAGCCGAGCGCATGCGACAGAAGCGTCGTGAGGGGGACCGGGTATCGTGTCCTCGAGCGGCGAGTCGAGTTTCTCGGCATCTGTCCCGCATGCAGGAAGAAAGAGGGGTGAGACGAGGGTGATCGCAGGATCGGCGGGAGGAGGATCGGCTGCGGCCGTGGACAGAGGAGCCCTCGAGCGTCTCTACCGGAAGTACAACGACGCGCGCTACGTTTCGCCCGACCCGCTCGAGTTCGTGTACCGGTACGAGGGCGGGCTCGATCGCGAGGTTGTCGCGCTCGTCGCATCCTCCCTTGCGTTCGGCACGGTCAAGCAGATCTGCCGGAGCGTCGCGGGCGCTCTCGAGCCGCTGGGAAAGGCTCCGGCGGAACTTCTCGTATCGGCTTCTCCGCGCGATCTCGCGGCGGCATTCGAGGGCTTCAGGCACCGCTGGATTACGGGGGCCGATATGGCGCGTATGCTCGAAGGCGTCGGCGCGGCTCTGAGGAAATACGGCTCGCTCCGGGAGCTCTTCGTCGCGGGGCTCGGCGGATCGGAGAGCGACGTCGTTCCCGCTGCCACGAGGTTCGTCGAATACATCTACGAGAACGGCGGCGGCTTCCGACGCTCCCTGCTCCCGTCCCCGGCATCGGGGAGCGCGTGCAAGCGGCTGAATCTCTTTCTCCGTTGGATGGTCCGTTCCGACGCGGTTGATCCCGGCCTCTGGAGCGAGGTTCGGCCCGAAATGCTCATCGTGCCGCTCGACACGCATATGTACCGCATAGCGAGAACGTTCGGCTTCACGAAGAGGCGCACGGCGGATCTCAGGACCGCGCGGGAGGCGACTGAAGGCTTCAGGAGAATCTCGCCGCACGATCCGGTGAACTACGATTTCGCATTGACCCGTCTCGGAATCCTGAAAGAGGGCCGCGCGGAGGTGAGCCTTGCAGGACTTCATTGCTAGATTCGCTCTCTCGATCTGGACGACACTCCGTGAGATGTCCCCGTTTCTTCTCTTCGGGTTTCTCGTCGCGGGGCTCCTTTCGGTGCTCGTCAGGCCCGAAACAGTCGAGCGGCACCTCGGCGGGAAAGGCTTCTGGCAGGTCTTCAAGGCAGCGGTCTTCGGCGTGCCGCTCCCGCTCTGCTCATGCGGCGTCATCCCGGTCGCGGCCTCCCTGCGCAGGCACGGCGCGAGCGCCGGCGCGACGACCTCGTTTCTCATCTCGACACCGCAAACGGGAGTCGACAGCATCATGGTCACGCTGAGCCTCTTGGGGCCGGTTTTCGCGATCTTCAGACCGGTGGTCGCGTTCCTGAGCGGGCTCCTCGGAGGAATTCTCGTCAATCTCTTCGGATACGACAAAGCCGCATCTGTCGAGAAACAGGCCGTCTGCACCGCCGAGTGTTGCGGCGGAGACGGCGGCAGTGGCGGCATCCTGCGGGTCTTCAAATACGGTTTTGTGACTCTGCCGAAGGACATCAACAAGGCGCTCATTATCGGGATCGTCGTCGCGGGGGGAATCTCGGCCGCGATTCCCGACAACTACCTCTCGGGAGTTCTCGGCGGTGGGATCGTCTCGATGCTCATCATGATGGCCGTTGGGATTCCGACCTACGTGTGCGCGACGGCGTCCGTCCCGATCGCGGCGGCGCTCATTATGAAGGGCGTCTCGCCGGGCGCCGCGCTCGTGTTTCTCATGACGGGTCCGGCCACGAACGCCGCGACCATCACGACCGTCTGGAAGATCATGGGAAAGCGGATTGCGTTCATCTATCTCCTCACGATCGCGGTCTCGGGGCTCGCCGCGGGGCTCGTGCTCGATTTCGTTCTCAAGGGAAGCGCCGCGCATGAAATGGCCCACTCGCACTGGATGCTCCCGGGGTACGTGAGTACGATCTGCGCGGCCGTGCTTCTCGGAGTTCTCGCCTATGCGTTCTTTCAGCCGGCGAAGGCCGGCGAGGCGCCCGGGGCCCCCGCGGATGAGCGGACGGTTCGCATTCTCATCGAAGGCATGACGTGCAATCAATGCGCAAACGCCGTGCGGCGCGCGCTCCTCGAGAGCGCGGGCGTCAGCGGCGCCGTTGTCGATCTCAAGAGGAGCGACGCGGTCGTTTCCGGCTCCGGCTTCGACGTCGCCCTGCTCGAAAAGGCAATTGAGGCGCTCGGCTACCGGGTCAAGGGCACCGGCGAGCCGGGGCGTTCAGGATAGATCGCTCAGGCCGTTGACACTGTGATAACCACTGGCAAGGAGGTTCCGAACGATGTCGCTCAAGGGTTCGAAGACCGAGAAGAACATTCTCACCGCGTTCGCGGGTGAGTCGCAGGCGCGAAACCGCTACACATACTTCGCGGCCCAGGCCAAGAAGGAAGGGTACGAGCAGATCTCCGCGATCTTCGAGGAGACCGCGAACCAGGAACGCGAGCACGCGAAGCGCCTCTTCAAGCTCCTCGAGGGGGGAGCGGTCGAGGTCACGGCCTCGTTCCCCGCGGGCATCATCTGCAACACCGCGGACAATCTCACGGAGGCCGCGGGCGGAGAGCACTACGAGTGGACCGAGATGTACCCCGGCTTCGCGAAGATCGCCCGCGAGGAGGGTTTCGACAACATCGCTCCCATATTCGAATCGATCGCGGTCGCCGAGACGCAGCACGAGAAGCGCTACCTTGCCCTCAAGGGAAACATCGAAAAGGGGCGCGTCTTCAAGCGCGAGACCAAGGTCGTATGGCGCTGCCGCAACTGCGGTTATCTGCACGAGGGGAAGGACGCGCCCGAGGTATGCGCGGCATGCGCCCATCCAAAGGCGCACTTCGAGATCCTCGGCGAGAATTATTGATTCCCGGCGTTTCAGTGGCGTACAATGCCCTTTGTCGGACTGCGGAAAGGAATGTGATTTCGAATGATCACGAAGAAGATTCAGGCGGGATTCAACGAGCAGATCAACCACGAGTTCTATTCGGCGTATCTCTATCTCTCGATGGCCGCGTATTTCCATTCGCTCAACCTCGAGGGATTCGCGAACTGGATGCGCGTCCAGACCAAGGAAGAGACGGCGCACGCGATGAAGTTTCTCGATCACCTGCGTGACCGCGGCGCCCGGGTGGAGCTCGAGGCGATCGACAAGCCGAAGATGAAATGGACGTCGCCGCTCGACGCGTTCAAGGCCGCCTATGAGCACGAGAAGTTCATTACGGGCAGGATCAACGGCCTGTACAGGCTCGCCGAGAAAGGGGCCGACTACGCGGCGAAGGTGTTCCTCGACTGGTTCGTGAAGGAGCAGGTCGAGGAGGAGGCTTCGGCGTCGAACATCGTTCAGATGCTCGGCCGGATCAAGGACTCCGGCGCGGGGCTCATCATGCTCGACAAGGAGCTCGGCAAGAGAGAGTTCCACGGTTGATGGGAATCGATCGATCGATCAATATCGTGATAGGCGGAGAGGCGGGCCAGGGTCTCGTGACGGTCGGCCAGCTTCTCTCGAAGATCCTTGTCCTCAAGGGCTACCGGATCGTCGTCACCCAGAGCTACCAATCGAGGATCCGCGGAGGGCACAATACCTTCGAGGTCCGCGTGAGTCCGGACGTCATCGAGGCGCCCGCCGAGAAGATCGATCTCCTCGTCGCGCTCACCGGCGAGACGGTGACCCTCCACATGGCGGATCTCGCGCCGCGGGGGCTCGTCATCGCCGATGAGACGCTCTGTGCGGGCGACGAGCGCTGCCTCGGCGTGCCGTTCAAGGATCTCGCGCCTGTGGCGTTCGCGAACACCGCCGCGCTCGGGATCATCTGCGCCATTCTCGGCCTCGAGGAGGCCTCCGCCGCCGCGGTCGTCGAGGAGACGTTCGGCGCCAAGCACCCGGAGATGGCGGCAGGCAATCGGAGCGCCCTCGAGAAGGCCTTTGCGTGGTGCTCGGGGAAAGAGGAGCGCCTCCGAAAGCTTCCCGCCGCCACGGAAAGCCCCGGGCGCCTCATGCTCACCGGAAACGAGGCACTCGCACTCGGCGCAGTCTCCGCGGGGCTCCGGTTCGTTTCTTTCTACCCGATGACCCCGTCGACGTCGATTCCACTCACGGTCATCGGTATGGCGGAGCGGATGGGCATCGTCGTCGAGCAGGCCGAGGACGAGATCGCCGCGATCAACATGGCGATCGGAGCCTCGTTCGCCGGCGCGCCGAGTATGGTGGCGACCGCGGGCGGCGGTTTCGCGCTCATGGTCGAGGGAGTGAGCCTCGCGGGCATGACGGAGACACCCGTGGTGATCGTCGTGGGGCAGCGGCCGGCGCCCGCGACGGGGCTTCCGACGCGGACCGAGCAGGCGGACCTCGAGTTTGTGCTCCACGCGGGGCACGGGGAATTTCCCCGGGCGATTTTCGCCCCGGGCAGCGTCGAACAGTGCTTTGATCTCGCGCGGCGCGCCTTCTTCCTCGCCGAGGCGTGGCAGAGCCCCGTCTTCATTCTCACGGACCAGTTCCTCGCCGACAGCTACCGCGCGGTCGAGCGGTTCGACGTCGCGGGGCTCGATTGGGTGAAGCCGGGGGCCGATCCGGGATCGATCCGGGAGCCGTACCGGCGGCATGCGATAACGGCCGACGGCGTGAGCCCGCGGCTCCTGCCGGGCGCAAGCGCCCATCTCGTCGTGACCGACAGCGACGAGCACACCGAGGACGGGCATCTCACGGAGGATCTCGGCGTCCGGAAGCTCATGGTCGACAAGAGGCTGAGAAAGCTCGACGGTCTGCGGAGGGAGGTCGTCGCGCCCGAATACGAGGGGACGAAGAGCCCCGAGCTGCTCCTCGTTTCATGGGGATCGACCCGCGCTTCGGTGCGGGAAGCGGCCACGGCGATCAGGGCGAACGGCGTCGACGTCGCCACGCTCCACTTCAGCCAGGTGTGGCCGCTCGTGAGCGCTCAATTCATCGCTCGGCTCGAGGCCGCGGGGAGCGTCGTCTGCGTTGAAGGGAACGCGTTCGGCCAGCTCGCGCGTCTCATCCGCCGCGAAACGGGATTCGAAATCGAGGAACGCGTCTCGCGCTACGACGGGTTGCCGATCACGCCCGATTATATCCTGCGCGAGCTGAGCATGTGAGGGTTCGTCGATGGTGTCGATCGAAGACTATGGAACATACGAAACGGCCTGGTGCCCCGGCTGCGGCAACTTCCCGCTCCTCGAAGGCATGAAGAAGGGGCTCGTCAAGGCGGGGCTCGCCCCCCGTGACGTGCTCTTCGTGAGCGGCATCGGCCAGGCGGCGAAAGCTCCCCACTACCTCAACGCGAATCTCTTCAACGGTCTTCACGGCCGCTCGCTCCCGGTCGCGACCGGCGCCAAGCTCGCCAATCCACGCCTCGCGGTGATCGTCGAGAGCGGCGACGGCTGCTCCTACGGCGAGGGAGGAAACCATTTCCTCGCGGGCATCCGGCGCAACATCGATGTCACGATGATCGTTCACGACAACCAGATCTACGGGCTCACGAAGGGGCAGGCGAGTCCCACTTCCCAGGAGGGACAAACGACGAAGGCGCAGCCCGGCGGCGTCATCCTCGAGCGCTTCAATCCGGTCGCCGTCGCGGTCGCGATGCAGGCCGGATTCGTCGCCCGGAGCTTCACGGGGTACGTGGATCATCTCGCCGAGATGATTCGCCGCGGCATCGCGCATCGCGGGCTCGCGATCATCGACGTGCTCCAGCCCTGCGTATCGTTCAACAAGGTGAACACGTTCGCATGGTACAAGAAACGCTGCTACGAGCTGGATGCATCCTACAACCCGGCCGACCGCGAGGCGGCGATGAAGACCGCCATGGAATGGGGGGACAGGATTCCCATCGGCGTGATCCATGAGAATGACCGGCCGCCGTTCGAGAGCCTCATTCCGGTCCTTTCGAAAGGAGCGCTCGTGGGGCGCGCGGTCGACCGCGATGAGCTCGCCGCGCAGATAATCCGCATCGGCGGGGCGGGGAGCGGCGACTGATGTCGCCCGGCCAGACCCTCATCGCGATCCTCAGCTAGCGCCCGCGCCGCGGACCGCGCGGCCGCCTCGCATTTCCAGAATCCGAAATATGCCGAGAGCGACGGTGACGACGATGAGGCTTCCCCCCGACAGCACGATCGTCGCGTTCCTGTCCGGCAGCGGATAGCGCGCGACGAGCCAGTGGAAGCTCGAAAGAAAGCCCGTGGCGAGAATGAGGGCGATCATGAGCCGGTTCGGCCATATGCAGTCCTGCAGGATGAGGCCGACGAGCGGATAGAAAACAAGGGAGGCCGGATTGAGGAGCCGCTCGTTGTTGCTGCCGAAAAAGGTCGTGCCCGCCACGAGAACGAAGAACAAGAGCGAGGCGGCGCGTCCTCTGAAGAACGCACGCGTTCGCCCGAAAAATATGAGCGGCACGAGTGTGAGCGGAACGAACGGGTTGATGAGAACGTGGTACATCCTCTCTGGGGACGTGATCTTGGTCCAGTGGGTCGAGAGGGCTTGCAGGATCGTATCCCCGCTCGATGGGTGAATGAGGAGCCGAAGCGCGGCGAAGACCGCGATGCCCGGCGCGATCGCCGCGAAGAGTCTGACCCCGTCGCGTCCGAAGGTCCTCCGTTCCATGAGGTGCAGGAGGCCGACGGGAATCATGAAGAGCGCCGTCTCTCTCGTCGCGACGCCGAGGCAGAGCGCGGAGGCGAAGACGAGCCATCGCGATTTGAACAGGGACCAGAACAGTATGATGAAGAGGACATTCGTGAGCACGTCGTCGACGTGGAAGTAGTTCCAGGACGTGAAGCCGAAGAAGTGCTTGTTGAAGACGTAGAGAATGGTCGCGAGGCACGCGAATGCCGGGCGCAGGCCGAAGAGCTGCAGAAACAGGTACATCAGAAGGATGAACAGAACGGAGAG
>DATCCP010000249.1:0-3652 GCA_036511215.1 Candidatus Krumholzibacteriaceae bacterium | reverse complement strand
TCGTGACGGCGCGGATCTTCGATGTGCCGCCGGTCATCGGGTCGGGCCACAGACCAGTATCGTTGATCGTGTTCCCCGCGGCCACGCGCGTTCCGCTCGTCAGGTAGAACGACGTGCTCGTATTGTCGATCCAGAATGCGTTGTACTTCTTCTGCGTGTTGTCGTACCCGATGATCTGAATCCCCTCGAACGGCTGACCGAACATGACACCTTGGTATCTCAGCATGACGTAACGGCCGCCCAGAATGAGCTCGGCCGTGCACGTGCTCGAGCTCACACTCGGCGGCGCGCCGGGCCGCATCCACGCCGTGCTCGTGACGTCCCATTGGCCGGCGAAGCTCTTCAGGAACGCATGATTCTCGTTGGGAGCCATGGCCTTCATGTAGGCGTCCATCGCCTTCTGCTGATCCGTCTTGGCCTCCTGGGCGAAGGCGGGGGCGCACGATATGCACGCGACCACGACAAACACGAGCACCGTTGATATGAAAATCTTGAACATCACTGCCTCCCTACGGCCGAATGATCTTGTCCGCTTTGGCCAATACCTGGATTGTTTGATCCATCGTGCCGACCTCTCCGAATCACGTCCTCCTTTCTCGAATCCGTTCACTCCGCCGCCCGGGGCCGGCCCCTGGCAGGAGTTTTCATCTCGGCGGAATCGTGAGAACCTTCGCGCCGCGGATCTTTCGCATTTTGAGCTCGATGAGGGCCCGGTTCGCGTCCTCGAGAAGAAACTCCTCGATCTCCGGCTTGATGCGCATGTCGGCCGCGAGATCGAGGAACTCCCGCACGTCACGGCGCGCAACGTTCGCGACGCTCTTGATCTCTTTCTCCATCCAGAGGTGCGCCGGGTAATCGAGCCTCAGAAGGTGCTCCTTGTCCTTTTCTTCCTTTCGAATCGCGTTGATCACGAGGCGCCCGCCCGGCGCGAGATTCCCGAGCGCCTCGACCACGGGTCTCCAGGCGGGAGTCGTATCGATAATGGCGGCGAGCGGCTCCGGCGACCGTTCGCCGATATCGCCGGCCCACGCCGCACCGAGCTCGAGGGCGAAAGCGCGCTCCTCGGGGCTCCGCGAGAAAACGAACACCTTCGAGCCCGGATACCGGCGCTTCGCCATCATAGCTACGAGATGCGCGGAGGCGCCGAAGCCCGTGAGCCCCAGGCTCCGGCCGTCTTCGAGGTTCACGAGCCTCAGCGAACGGTATCCGATGGCGCCGGCGCAGAGAAGCGGTGCCGCTTCGACGTCCGAAAAGATCTCGGGAATATGATGCGCAAAATCCTCGCGGACCGTCATGTACTCCGCGTATCCGCCGCCGGCGTCGCGCCCCGTCGCCTTGAAATCGGCGCAGAGGTTCTCGTTGCCCGACAGACACTGGGCACATGTTCCGCAGGCGGAGAAGATCCACGCGACCCCGACGCGATCTCCGACGCGGAAGCGCTCTGCCCCGCGCCCCGCACGCGCCACCCGGCCGACGACCTGGTGCCCGAGCACCACAGGGAGGTGCGGCGGCGGCGTTCTTCCCTCGATCTCGTCGAGCTCGGTATGGCAGACGCCGCACGCCGAGACCTTGATGAGGATATCGTTTTCGCCCGGAACGGGCTCGGGGACCTCCGCGAGCTCGAGCGGTCTCGCGCATTCCTCGAGATTGCAGAGCCTTTTGAGCAGCATGGCTTTCATTTTCGTTCTCCCGCGTCGGGGATCCATATTTGGCGCCACTCGCCGGGGACGAGCGAGCCGAGCTCCCATTCCCCCACGCGCACGCGGATCAGGCGAAGAGCCGGGTGGCCGACGGCGGCCGTCATTCTCCGCACCTGCCGGTTCCGTCCCTCCGTGATCGTGAGCTCGATCCATGCCGTGGGTATGTTCTTTCGAAATCGCACTGACGGCTCTCGCGGCCACACGACCGGGGGCTCGATGAGTCGCGCTTGTGCCGGCCCCGTCATCCCGTCCTGCAACCGGACCCCGCGCCGCAGGCGTTCGAGCGCGGCGCGCTCCGGTTCCCCTTCCACCTGCACGAGGTAGGTCTTCGGCGTCTTGCGCCGCGGATCCGTGATGAGATGCTGCAGTGGGCCCCAATCGGTCAGAAGGAGCAGGCCCTCGCTGTCGTAGTCGAGTCTCCCCGCCGGGTACACACCCGGTACGTCGATAAAATCGGCGAGCGTGGCTCGACCGGGGCGGGCGCCGCTAAACTGGCACAGCACGCGGAACGGTTTGTTGAACAGAATCAGCCTATGCTTGCGATGCTTCAAGCCGGTACACACCCACAAAGAATGTCTTGCCGCTTTCAAGCGTCACGCTCTTCGACCTCGCCTCGAGAAAGCCGTATCGCCCGGCGAGACCAGCGAGGCTCTCGGGAACAACAAGATTAATCACCGGCTCGAGAATCTTCAAGCTCGTATATCCGGTCTCCGATACGGTGCCGCTCTTCACGCTGGGGCGCTGGAGCACGACGGTGAACAAACCGAGCGGCCTCAGCCATCGCGAGGCCTTCTCGACGACGACGGCCGGATCGACGTATTCGAGGAAAAGCGCAGCATGAACGAGATCCATCGACCGGGGCTCGAGCTCGAATGAGGCGAGGTCGGTGCAGACGAGCTCGAGTCCCGGAATTCTCGCGGCGTATCGCTCCCGGCAGACCTCGAGGTACTCGTAATTGATATCGAGGCCGACGAGCCGCCGAACGCGCTCGGGCCGAACGTGCTCGAAGCCGTTCCCGGTCGCGCAGCCGAGGACGACGAGCGATGCCGGATTGGACTCGGCGAGGAGCTCGCCGAAGACCCTGCTCAGGAATTGGAGCTGCCCGACTCCCGGGCTCCCCATGTGCCCCTCGTAATCCGCCGCGGGGATGGAGAGCCAGGGGTTCGGCCGCCCTTCCTTCATGTGACTCCCGCCTTCGAGAAACCCCGGACTACTTTTCGCTCGCCTTTTCCGGCATCAGGACGAACTGCATATAGTTGTTGGTGTCGAAGTACTTCCGCGCCGCATCCCGGATGCGCAGCGGGCTCATCGATTCGGAGGTCCCGGGATCCTTGAGAATGTCGTCCGGGTCTTCCCCGAGAAAATAGGCCTCGCGGAGGTTCGTGGCCCAGAAACCATTGTCCTTCATCTTCTCCTCAAAGTACCGCTTCTTCGTCTCCTTCGCGCGCTGGACGTAGCTCTCCCCCGGCCCGTTCATCTTCAGGGTGTCGATCTGGGCGAAGACGGCCGCCACGAGCTCGTCGACGCGCTCGGGGGCGCACCCGAAACCGATATAGATCCCATACTCCGCCCGGGGATACTTCTCGCCGCCCCCGGAAACGCCGACGCTATACGTGCCGCTCTTCTCCTCGCGAATCACCTCGCGGAGCTTCGTCTGAAGCACTTCCGTCATGAGACTCATGGCGCACTGGTTTTCCCGCGACCACTCGTAGGGCCCCGTGAAGACGAGGTACACGGAGCTCTTCGGCGCGATGCCTTTACGAACGACCTTCTTCACGACCCCCGCGGGGGGCTCTATGCCGAGATCCCGCCACGTCTCGCCGCGATGCAGCGACGGCAGGCCACCGATGTAGGTCCGCACGTACGGCTTGAGTTTCTCGGCCTCGAAGTCGCCGGTGAAGATGAACGTGAACCCGCTCGCGTCGGCGAATCGGTCCCTGTAGACGCGGAAC
>DATCCP010000248.1:0-4875 GCA_036511215.1 Candidatus Krumholzibacteriaceae bacterium | reverse complement strand
CGTGCGTATGTGGCGCCCGTCACAGTTCTTATTCTTCTGCTGGCTGCTGAAGCGTGTTTCTCGGCGCCCCCGAATCCGTGGACCGTGGTATCGGTTCGTCAGAGCAGGGCAGGAGATGTGCCTTTTGAGGAGGCGAGTCGTTACCTCTGGCCGTCGACGGATGCAAACAATGTTCCGGGGCCGGACTCTCTCGTGGCGCATGTGCGTACCGACGAAAAACACCACGCGTATATAGAGCTCGAAGACCTTCGAACCGGTAAAGTTCTTCCTCTCCTCAAGGCTAACGCGTGTCTTCCTCAATGGTCGCCCGATGGAAAGTACATTGCCTGCAGCGTCTGGAAGTCGCCGCGCCAAAACGGCGAGCTTACGGTAGTGGATGTCGCTACGAGGACCGTGATCCTCGATCCCGGCGTGGACGGAATCATAACGAAGTGGTCCCCGGACTCCCGTACGCTCCTCGCCGAGGGCCTCACATATCCAAGTCAACGATTGATGTTGTATACGATTTCTGTTCCGGACGGGAGAGTGATGGTTCTCGATACGAACGATGTGTCGGCGGACTATGAGTTCTCTTGGAGCCCCGACGGGCGTTGGATAGCCTTCTCACGGCCGACGAAGGTCGACTACGAGGATGCGTCCCTTGCGGCAGACCTGTGGATCGCCGACGCCAAGACCGGCACAACGTGGCTCGTGCTCGAGACGCCGGATTGGGTGGAGTCCAATCCCTTGTGGATCACGAACCGCACGATCCAGGTAGATCGCTATCACTGGAATGGCACCGAAAACGGCGTTGAACAATCCGTTGTGATCGAGCTCTCCAAGAAGGACTCACCCGGCAAGGAAGACTGATTTCCCTTGCCAACACCCGAAAATCCATGTTATTTTAGCTTTTTGCCGTGTAGAGGATGGGTTTCCTTGTTCCAGGATCTGAGTGACAAATTCGCCCGCATTTTCAAGGAGCTGCGCGGGCAGGGCAAGGTCCGGGAAGGGCATATCACCGAAGCCATGCGCGAGGTGCGCAGGGCTCTTCTCGAAGCCGACGTTAACTACAAGGTAGTCAAGGAGTTCGTCGGGCGCGTAGGCGAGCGGGCCATCGGCCAGAAGGTGCTTGACAGCCTCAGCCCCGACCAGCAGATAATAAAGATCGTTCACGAGGAGCTCGCCACGCTCCTCGGAACGAGGCCGGTGGGCTTCAATCTTTCCGGCTCCCCCGCGTCCGTGATGATCGTCGGGCTGCAGGGTTCCGGGAAGACGAGCTTCGCGGCGAAGCTTGCGGTATTTACCCGCAAGAAGGGGCGCCGTCCGCTCCTCGTCGCAGCGGACATCTACCGGCCTGCCGCGGTCGAGCAGCTCAAGGTGCTCGCGCGCGAGATCAACGTACCGATCCACGCGCCGGGGACAAACGTTCCCGTCGTGGAGATCGTCGAGGGAGCCGTGCGTGTCGCCAGGCAGGACCTCTGCGACACGATCATCGTCGACACCGCGGGGCGGCTCCATATCGACACGCAGATGATGGCGGAGCTCAGCTCCGTCAAGAGCGTGCTGGAGCCGGAAGAGACGCTCCTCGTCCTCGACAGCATGACCGGCCAGGAGGCCGTGCGCGTTGCCGAGGAGTTCAGGCGGCAGGTCGATTTCACCGGCGTCGTCCTCACGAAGCTCGACGGGGACACGCGGGGTGGCGCCGCGCTCTCGGTGGCGAGCGTCACCGGCAAGCCGATAAAGTTCGCCTGCGTCGGGGAGAAGGTTGACGACCTGGAGGCCTTTTACCCGGACCGCATGGCGAGCAGAATTCTGGGCATGGGGGACGTACTCTCCCTGATCGAGAAGGCCCAGGAGACGATCGACGCGAAGACGGCCCAGGAGCTCGAGCGCAAGCTCCGGAGGGAATCATTTACCCTCGAAGATTTCCTCGGGGAGCTGCAGCGCCTGAGAAAGATGGGCCCGCTCGATCAGGTCCTCGGGATGATTCCCGGGGTGAAGATCCGCGGGATGGCGGGGGGGGACGCCGGGGAGAAAGAGCTGCGAAAGATCGAGGCGATCATTCGCTCGATGACTCCGGACGAACGGCGCGATCCCCACATCATCGACGGATCGCGGCGGCGCCGCATCGCTGCGGGAAGCGGAACGAGCGTGCAGGATGTGAACCGCCTCCTGAACCAGTTTCAGGAGATGCGCAAGATGATGAAGCGTTTCACGAAGATGGCGGGCAAGATGCCGTTCAATCTCCCGCCGTCGTGACGGACAGGTTGCACACGGAGGTAGACGTTGTCGGTAAAACTCAGAATGAGGAGAATGGGCACGAAGAAGAGACCCTTCTGGCGTATCGTCGCGATCGATTCGCGCAGCTCGCGCGACGGCCGGTTCATCGAGATCCTCGGCCACTACAATCCGATGGTCGAGCCGCCGACTCTCAAGGTGGACGATGACCGGATTTACCACTGGCTCGACAGGGGCGCCATCCCCTCCGAGAAGGTGCACACGCTCCTGAAGAAGCTCGGTCTCATGGAGCGGTGGCGCATGATGCGCGCGGGGGTCACCATTCAGGATCTCGACGCGAAGATCGCGGAACGGCGCGTGAAGCAGCCGAAGGCCGTCGAGGGCAAGGAAAAGAAGAAGAAACCGGGGAAGAGGAAAGTCGCCGCCGCGAAGGCCGCCGCCGCGAAGGCCGCCGAGGCGAAGGCGGAGCCTGCCGCGCCGAAGGAAGGCTAGGGAGCAATCTATGAGTACCGTAAAGATCAAGAGCATGATCCGGAAGATCTCCGAGATGCTCGTCGACAAGCCCGACAAGATCGTCATCCAGGATGAGAAGCGCGAGGATATACACATTATCGTGCTCTCGGTCGCCAAAGACGACGTCGGCAAGATCATCGGCCGCAGCGGCCAGACGGCCAAGGCGCTCCGCGCCCTCGTCAACGCCGCGGCGACCCGCCTCGGAGAGAAAGTGCTCCTCGAGATCCGCGAATAGAGGATTTGGCGAATGGCCGAGACAGCGATTCTGGGAACGATCGTGAAGGCGGTCGGGCTCAAGGGAGAAGTGAAGCTCCTCCCGGCGCGCGATTTCTGGCCGGACGCGCTCACCGCCGAGGCCCTCGACGTCGTGCTCGACGATGAGGAGAGGCGGACGGTCCATGTGGTCCGGTGCCGGCCGAAGGGGGAGACCTTCATTCTGAAGCTCGACGGGATCGACACCATCGAGGCGGCCGAGCCGCTCATCGGCGGAAGCCTCGAGATTTCGCTCGACGCGCTCGGCGGCGCGGCGCCCCCCGGCGAGTTGCTGCCGTGCCAGCTCATCGGTCTCGACGTCGTTCTCAAGGGCGGCGCGCCGTTCGGCGTTGTCGTCGACATGCTCCTCGGTCCGGTGCAGAACTGCCTCATCATCGAGAAGGACGCCGAACGGTACCTCGTGCCGAACGTGCCCGACCTCGTCCGCAAGGTCTCGATCGAAGAGGGAATCGTCGAGATAGATCCCCCCGAGGGGCTTCTCGACCTGAGATGGTAGGTGGCGCGACGTGGATATCCATTACGTAACGATCTTTCCCGAGATGTTCCGGGAGCCGCTTGCGGCGGGGATGTGCGGGGTCGCGGGGAAGAACGGAAGCGTGCGTTACCACGTCGTGAACCTGCGCGATTTTTCCGAGGACCGCTACGGAAGCGTTGATGATTATCCATACGGGGGCGGGGCGGGGATGATCCTCATGGCGCCGCCGATCCTCAGGGCGGTCGAATCGGTACGATCGCGCGAGGAGGGAGACGCCTCTCCCGTCATCCTGCTTTCGCCGTGCGGGCGCGTGTTCGACGAGGCGAAGGCGAACGAGCTCGCGGCGAAGGACAAGCTCGTTTTCATATGCGGGCGTTACAAGGGAGTGGACGAGCGGGTGAGGGATCTCGTCGTCACCGAGAGCATCTCGATCGGCGACTACATACTGAGCGGGGGGGAGCTTGCCGCGCTCGTCGTGACGGACGCCGTCGTGCGGAGGCTCCCGGGCGTTCTCGGGGATGAACGCTCGCGGGAGACCGATTCCTTTACCGCCGAGCGGGAGTTCTGCCTCGACGCGGCGTATTACACGCGGCCGAGCGAATTCAGGGGGCTCGCCGTGCCGGAGGTGCTCCTGTCGGGAAACCACGCGAGAATCAATGAATGGAGGTCGGATTCGGCGCGCGAGCGCACGCTCAGGTTCAGACCCGACCTCATTGCAAAGACGACCAAACACGGAACGAATTGAAGGAGGAACCATGGACATCCTCGACCAGATCGCAGCGAAACGAATGAAGGAATCGACGACCGACTTCAGCGTCGGAGACACGGTCAGGGTCGACATCAAGGTCATCGAGGGAGATCGCGAGCGCGTGCAGGCGTTTCAGGGGATCGTCATGCAGCGGCGAGGCTCCGGCCTCGGCGAGACGTTCACCGTACGCAAGGTCACCCAGGGCGTCGGCGTCGAGCGTATATTTCCCCTCCATTCGCCGAACGTCTCCGGGATCCGCGTCCTCCGCAAAGGTAAGGTGCGGCGCGCGAAGCTCTTCTACCTGCGCGGACTGAAGGGCAAGGCTGCGCGAATCGCCGAGAAGACCGAGAAGAGCGAGAAGACCGCGAAGAGCGAGAAGACCGAGAAGACCGAAAGGACCGAGAAGGTCGAGGAATGACACACGGCCGCCGGATCGCGTTCGAAGAGCTGATCCGGTTCGATAGCCGGAAGGACGTCGCGCCGGCGCGCGTCATCGCGGGTGTGGACGAGGCGGGTAGGGGCGCCCTGGCGGGCCCCGTCGTCGCGGCGGCGGTTATCTGCGAGCCCAGCGAACGACTCTCGCGCGTGCAGGACTCGAAGCTTGTGCGCGAGGAGGAACGCGAGCGGCTCTACGCGCTGATCATGGAGC
>DATCCP010000247.1:0-4380 GCA_036511215.1 Candidatus Krumholzibacteriaceae bacterium | reverse complement strand
CCACAGATCGGCGCTCGGCCCGCTCGCGACCGTCGTACCGAGCGGCCGATGCCAATCGTCGGCCCTCCATACCTGGTAGCCCTCGAAATCGATCGTCCTCCCGACCGGATCGGGCGTTATCTCGCTCAGGTTGTCCCAGATCAGGCTCACCCTGCCGTCGCCGGGAACGGCGCGCATGCCGGGCGACGGAGTCACCGTGCTCGTGATCCAGTTGACCTGCGCCTCCTTCCCGTTGATGCCGGTCTGGAGCTGGGAGAACTGCATGCTCCCCTTGTAGCATCCGGGATAGTTCCAGAGCTCCTGCTCCTCTCTGCAGTCCTCGTTGGCCCAGATCGTGTCCCCTTTGTTTACCTTGAGGCTCTGCGCCGTTGCGTCGCACGGGTCAGGGTCGAACTGCTCGAGAGGCCCGACCACGGGCGTCTCCCGTCCGTCTACGCCCGTCGTCGATCGCTTGTCCTTGTCCACCCAGATGCCGTTATACACGAACTTCGCCATCGCCGCGCTCTCGAGAAAACCGTCGAGCCCAACGCCCGCGACGAACGCGACATCGAACCGTATCGACTGGCCGGGCAGGAGGCCGTAGAACGGGCCCACGCTCATGAAGGCCTTGTAGTCATTCGGCGCGTCCGTCGGCGCCTGCCAGACTCGATTCGACATAACCTCGTATCGCTCATAGTCGTTGAGAGGCTCGCCGCCGCGCTCGTACGGGAGCAGCCCGGCGAAGATTCGGATGGCGTTCGGCGGATTGCTGAACCCCGGCGCGTCGAGCGAGCTCCCGAGGAGAACGACGCCGAAGTACCCTTTCGTCTTTCCGTTGTCCCCGTCCGAATCGTACACGTACATGGCGTGAAATCTCTCGGGCATCTCGATACCGTTGACCTGCGCGCAGTAGATGCCGGACCACCAGCCGATCTGGTCGTCCTTGTAGTAGTTCGGCATGTCCCTCGGCCCCGCATCGAGGTCGGCGTAGATCCCGGCATAGATATTCTGGATGTACTTTCCGCCCTGGTTGGAAATCTCGTAGTGCACGCCGACGAAGTCGTTGAAACCGTCCTCGCTCCACTGGTACGTCTCCTGGCGGACCTTGAGATGGAGCGGCGTGTGCTCGGGCCACGCCTTCTGCGCGACCGGCTGATCGTCGGTGAACCAGCATGAGTACATGAGCTTTCCGATTTCCGCGAAATCCTCGTCGATGAGCCCGTCGCCGTCGTCGTCCCGGCCGTTGAGCCAGTCCTCGTTGATGCGGCCGTCCCCGTCGTCATCGGGATTGGCCGGATAGGTCCGCCCGCCCTTTGCGCCCTCGATCGCGCGATAGATGACGTCGATCGGATCGTCCGGCGGATAGAACTCCGTTTCCGGGTAACCGGTCGAGACGGACGGGATGCCCTCCAGCGCGGCGCCCACCCAGAGCCCCGCCGCGTAGAGATACTCGATCCCGCTGCCCGCGGGCCACTGGGCGGAGGGGGAATCGGCCATCTGGTAGCCGCTCTTCGGCAGCGAGCCGAGAAAGCCGAAATTCGTGATGTTCATCTGGAGATTGCCGACGTTGGTGATTGAGCTTCCGTCGAGGACGATCGATTTGCCGATCGTCGCGAGCTTGCCTTTGAGGTTCACTTCGCGGTTCTGCGCCCCGGCGGGCGCGGCCGCGATGGATAGAGCGGTGGCCGTCAGGAAAAGGGCAAGAAATGCCCACCTCTCGTTGCGCATCAAGATCACACGAGCCGTCTCCGCGGCATGCCTTTCGTGCCGGAGCTGCCCTTTGTGCGCACTCCAGCCCGTGAAATATAGTAAACGCAAGGAAACATGGAAAGTTCCATTATCCCGGATAGGCTTACCCGGCGCGTCTGTGGAACCTCAGGGTGGCGAACGTGAACACGCAGACGCCGATAACGAGGAGCGAGCGGAACTCGGGCCAGAGGACCGAGAGCCCTCCCCCCTTGAGGAAGATCTCGCGATAGATCGCGACGAAATAGCGGAGCGGATTGATGAGGGTGATCGCCTGAACGGCGCGAGGCATGTTCTCGATCGGGTAGAAGATACCGCTCAGAAGAACGAACATCTGGAGGAAAAACCACGTGATGAAGAGGGCCTGCTGCTGCGTGCCGGCCATGGTCGAGATGAACACGCCGAGGCCGAGGGTCGTGAGAATGAAGGTCAGGGCGAGGAGCGCCAGGAGGCCAATGTTCCCGACGACGGGGATCTTGAACCAGAGGACGCCGACCGTCGTCGCGAGCGCGAGCTCCGCGAGCCCAAGCATCGCGAAGGGGATCGTCTTGCCCGCGATGATCTGCCACGGCTTGAGCGGCGTGACGAGGAGCTGCTCGAGGGTGCCCGCCTCACGCTCCTTCACGATCGCGAGCCCCGTGAGCAGCATCGTGATGACGGTGAGGAGAATCGCCACGATCCCGGGTATCATGAAATAGACGCTCTTGAGCTCGGGATTGTACCAGATGCGAGTTTCGGGCTCGATGAGGCGCACGTCGCGCCTGATCGTCGGATGGCGGGCAAGGGTTTGCGCGGCCCGGTCGCTCATGAACCGGTACATGATCCTGCTGCAGTAGCCGAGCGCTATCCCAGCCGTGTTCGAGTTCTGTCCGTCGACGAGGATCCCCACCTCGGGGCTCTTCCCCGTATCGAGATCCCTCGCGAAATGCTCCGGAATGACGAGCGCGAGGATCGCCTCCCCCCGGCGGAGGTGCCGCTCGATGCCGCTCCCCGGGTCCGCGATTTCCTTGACGATGAAATGCTCGCTCTCCCTGAACCGGTCGACGAGGGAACGGCTCGCGCTGGAGCCGTCCCGGTCGATCACAAGGAGCCCCACGTTCTTCACGTCGAAGGTTATCGCGTAGCCGAGCACGAAGAGCTGGAAGAGAGGCATCAGGAAGATGATCCGCAGCATGTTCCGGTCCCGGAAGACCTGAATGAGCTCCTTTCGCACGATGTGGAGGACGCCTCTCACGAGCCCGCCCCCTTCCCCGCCAGCTTCATGCTGAACCGCTTCGCGGCGAGCGCCGTCAGCACGAGACCGATCGCGACGAGGGCCGCGATATGGGGCCAGAAGTCGGCGGGGCCGGAGCCCTTCAGCATCACCCCTCTGATGATGACGAGGAAATGCGTCGCCGGGAGGATGTACGAGATGAACTGGAGCACACGTGGAATCGAGGCGACCGGAAAAATGAACCCCGAGAGCATGATCGTCGGAAGGAGGGTGAGCATGAGCGAGAGCATGATGGCGATCTGCTGCGTCGATACGAGCGTCGAGACGAGGAGCCCGAGCGCGAGCGCCGTGAACAGGAAGATCGCGCTGAAGAGCATCAGGTAGAGCGGCGAGCCCACCATCGGCACCTTGAACCAGAAGTGCCCGACCGTGACGATCATCATCGCGACGGCGAAGGCGAGCACGAGGTACGGGAGCACCTTGCCCGCGATCACCTCGAAGGGTCTCACGGGGCTCACGAGTATCTGCTCCATCGTCCCCGTCTCTTTCTCGCGGGCGATCGTGACGGAGGTCAGGAGCGCCCCGAGCATCATCATGACGACCGCGACGAGCCCCGGTACGATGAAGTTTGTCGACTCCATCATCCGATTGTAGAAGACCGTCGGCCTGATGGAGATGCCGGCTCCCGCCCCGCCTGCGAGACCGCCCGCGCGCGCCGCGCCGCGCCCGCCTCCTCCGCTGCCCTCCGCTCCCCGGGTCGCGATCAGGGTCTCGAGGTAGTTCTGCACGATCGAGGCGCTGTTCGCGTCGCTCCCGTCGATGACGATCCCGACCGTCGAACGACCGTCCCGCTCGAGCGCCCGCGCGAAATCCCGGGGGACGATGATCCCCGCCCGGATGAGGCGCCGCTCGAAGAGCTCCTCAGTGCGCTCGGGACTCTCGCAGCGCTCGACGATCGAGAAGTAGCTCGAGGCGTCGATCGCGTCGAGAAGATCGCGGCTCTGGGGCGTGCGGCTCATGTCACAGACGCCGAGACGGACGTCCTTGAGGTCGAGATTGATCGCGTAGCCGAAGAGAAACATCATGACGTTCGGCAGCATGAAGATGATCCAGAGCGAACGCGGGTCGCGCAGGATGTGCTTGAACTCCTTCCGGGCTATCGGCAGTATCCGGGATCCCTTCATGCTCCCCTCACGAGGTTCACAAAGACGTCCTCGATCGTCCGCTCGCCGTGGCGCTCCCTGAGCTCGGCGGGAGAACCCATCGTCATGATCTTCGCCGCGTGCATGATGCAGAGACGGTTGCAGTACTCCGCCTCGTCGAGGTAGTGCGTCGTCACGATGACCGTGATCCCGCCCGCGGCGAGCCCGTTGATGACGTCCCAGAAGTGGCGGCGGGCGATCGGGTCGACGCCCGAGGTCGGCTCGTCGAGGAAGAGAATC
>DATCCP010000246.1:0-5857 GCA_036511215.1 Candidatus Krumholzibacteriaceae bacterium | reverse complement strand
ATGCCCTCATGATAATCGTCGAGCGGGGGATTGACAACACGAGAAAACCGGCATACAATACTAAGAGGAGATTGGACAGGAAGGGCCCAAAAGTAATGAAGAATCCACCGTAACGCGGTGGATCAAAACAGCCCTCAGCCGATCTCGAACTACCCTCATAGCGAGACGCCCCGGATTCCCAGAAGCCCTTGAGAACCCGAGGCGTCTTCTCTTTCTAGCGGGAGGCGAGGCGCTCGAGCACATCGAGCTCCATCTCGATCCGCGAATCCCACGAGACGAAGTAGTCGCGCGCGAATACGGCAGCCTGCGCGCCGAGGCGTTTTCTGAGGGCATCGTCGCGCGTGAGCATCTCGAGGCCCCTCGAGAAGGCGGCGACGTCGCCGTTCGGAACGAGAATGCCCGTCGTGCCGTCTCGCACGACCTCCGAAGTGCCCGACACGTCGAAGGCGACGACGGGCACGCCGCACAGGATCGCCTCGCAGGGCGGGAGCGACATGTTCGTGAGCTCGTTTGTCGCGGCGAAGATGTCGCTCGCCTTGAGAAAGTGAACGACGTCGCGATGCGGGATGACGCCCATGAAGATCACTTTCCGCTCGAGGCCGAGCCGCCGCGCCTCGCGTTCGAGCCGCACGCGTTCGGGGCCGTCGCCGCCGATGACGACCGTCACCCGGTCGAGGAGCCGCGGGTCCATCATCGCGACCGCCCGCAGGAGGAGCTCGATGCGCTTCGATTTGACGAGGCGCGAGAAGGTGACGATGAGAATGTCGTCCGGAGGGAGCTTCATCGTTCTGCGCGCCTCCGCGCGATCGACGGGGACGTCGGCCCATTCGGTATCCATTCCGTTGGGAAGAAACGTGATCTTCTCGCGCGGTATGCCGAGCCGCGTGACCGCCATCTCCCCGCGGGTTCCGTCGTTGAGGATGATGTAACGGTCGACGGGTATCTTCAGCATGATGATCTGCTCGATGCTCTTCCAGAGGTATTTGATTCTCGGGAAATCGAACCGGTCGAGGTACATAACACCGAAGAGCTTCACGACGGTCGGGATGCCGAGCCTCCGGCCGATCCTGTGGAGCGGGTAGAATGAGTAGTGCGTGAATCCCATGAGAACGTCGGGCTCGATCTCTCGCGCGAGCCGCTCGAGCCTCCCGGTCGCGACGAAAGGGAAGAACATCGGCCAGAGAAAACGCCGCATAATCCCCGGGAATCTCCGGAACGCGCGGAATACGTTCGGATACGTGTGGTACGTGAGGAGCGAATCCTGGAGCATCTCGCGCTTCGCTCCGGGCTTCGGAATGAGGAAATGGAGCTCGATTCCCTTTTTCGTGAGGTGCCTGATGAACTGGAGCTCGTCGGCGACGCCGCCACCCTCGCCGAGCGACCAGATGTCCTCCCAGATGGAGAGGATCAGTATCTTCTTGAGCCTGCCTTCCACGGTTGCACGCTACTTCAGGGTCCGGACCCTGTTTCTGATCTGTCCTATTCTCTCGATCTCCACCGTCACGACGTCGCCGTCCCTGAGGAACACGGGCGGATTCCGGTACACGCCGACCCCGCCGGGCGTGCCGGTCGCGATGATGTCCCCGGGAAAGAGCGTCATCGCCGAGGAGATGAACGATATGATCCCGGCAACGGGAACGATCATCTGTGAGGTGTTGCTCTCCTGCATCACGACGTCTCCGAGTTTCTGGCGAATCGCGAGCGCGTTCGGGTCGCCGATCTCGTTCGGCGTCACGATCCACGGCCCGCAGGGGGCGAAGGTATCGAAGCTCTTGCCCCGGAACCACTGTTTGTCGTCGCGCTGGATCTTCCGCGCGCTCACGTCGTTGAAGGCCATGTAGCCGGCGACGTGGTCGAGCGCCTCGCTCGCCGGGATCATCGTCCCCTCCCGGGCGATCACGACCGCGAGCTCCGCCTCGGCGTCGACGTCCTCGACGCCGCGACGGATGACGATGTCGTCATACGGCCCCGCGAGCGCGCTCGGCGCCTTCGCGAAGAGGAGGGGCTCCGCCGGGGGCTCCTTTTTCTGCTCGGTGGCGTGCTCCCGGTAGTTCATGCCGAGGCAGACGATCTTGCCCGGGCTCTGCACCGGCGGGTAGAGACGCGACCCCTTGAGCGGAAGGAAGTGCTCCCGGGCGATCTCGGACGCGTTGTCGGCGAGGTTCTGGACCTCGGGGAGAAGGCCGCGGCGGAAGACATCTTCGACCGTGGACGAAGCGCCGTGCATCGCGGAGCTCACGTCGAGGATCATGTCCCCGATGACGACACCGGCGCGTCTACCTCCTCTCTCGAAGGAAACGAGCTTCACGCCTCTACCTTTCGACGCGACCGCCGGTGAGCGCCTCGAGGCGTTTCCTGAACTCTCTCGCCTCGATGAACCCCTGCACCCTGAGCCCTTTGTTCTCGGCACCGCTCGCGTCGATGAAAATGATAGCCGGGAGCCCGCGAACGTTATACTCATTTTCAATGTTCTTCCCCGCAGGGTCTGATTTCGTGAGATCGACTCTCAGGGTGATGAGACGCTTCGCAATCTTCATGACTTCCGGATCGGAGAAAGTCCTCTTGTCGAGCTCCCCGCAGTAGTAGCACCACGTGGCGGTGAAATCGATGACGACCGGTTTCCCGTCGTGAGCCGCGTTTGCAACGACCGGTTCATTGAAGGGGAGCCACGCGATGCCCCGCGGTTTCTCGCCTGCGCCTCCGCGAAGCGCCGGAACGACGAGAAGCGCGACGCCGAGCGCGAGCCCCGCGATTCCGACGGCGCGCTTGAGCGTCTTGAAGCCCCTGCCCGCGCCTATCGCCCGATCGATCCATCCGAGATAGATTCCTCCGACGATCGCGACGACCGCGTAACCGGCCGTGGTGAGCTTCGGGCCCAAGAGGTTACGCACGAAGTAGAGCGCCATCGCAAGGAGGATGAATCCGAAGATCTTTCGCACCCATACCATCCAGTTCCCCGAACGCGGGAGCTTCGAGATGCTGCCCGAGAGCGTTCCGAGGATGAGGAAGGGGACGCCGATGCCCCACGCGAGCGTGAAGAACATGAGGAACCCGAGGACCGGTTTCCCCATTTGGCCGACATACGTGAGAAGCGCGAGAACGAAGGGGCCTATGCACGGGGCCGCCACGATCCCCATCGTGAGGCCCATGATGACCGCGCCCGCATAGCCCCGCCGGGCCGTTCCCGTCCGCCGGGCGAGGAATATCGGCATACGGATCTCCCAGAGCCCGAACATCGAGAAGGCGAGGATGATGAGGACGGCGGCGAGGAACAGCACGACGAACGGATTCTGCAGCGCGGCGCCGAAGAGGCTCCCCGTCATCGCGGCGATCGTACCGAGAACGCTGTACGTGATCGACATCCCGAGGACGTAGAGGAGGGCCAGAAGAAACGCGCGTGAGGTTCTCCCTCCTGCCTGTCCCCCGAAGTAGCTGATCGTGATCGGGATCAGGGGATAGATGCAGGGCGTGAGGTTGAGGGCGAGGCCGCCGAAGAATATGGCGAGAAAGGCGAGGGCGAGACCCCGCTCGGCGACCATTTTTCCGAAGTCCCCGGCGCCCGCTGGAGACGCTTCGACGCCGGCCTCGCGCCCGTCGTCGCCGATGAAAGGGGGACGATTGAAGGTCGTCTCGTCGACCTGCTCGACCGTTTCGCTCATCGTTCCCACGCGGAGCGTGTCGTCCGCCGTGGCGCTCGACGGCTCGACGCACGTGAGGTTGTTGCAGCCCTGGTAGCGGAGCGTCGCCGAGATCCGGTACGCGCCAGGCTGCACGTTTTGGCCGATGCGTACGATCGCGCCGAAGACCACGACCCCGTCGTAGAGCGCCATTTTCGTCTCGCTGACCTCGAGCTTCTTCATCACGGGAGCGGGGTAGAGGATCCGCACGATCTCGATTCCCGGGCTCGTCCGCACGTCGAGCACCGAGGGGATGAGGTAGCTCTCGAGCGGCTTGTTGGCGTTGATGTGCCATCCTTCCGCGATCGTGGCGGTGATCGCGACGTACCCGGTCGAGCCCGGGTGGAACACCGAGAGCGAATGGCTCATGTTTGTCGTGACGAGGGCGCCGCCCGGGAGTCCGATTCCCTGGGCCGCGGCCGCCTGCGGCGCGAGCAGCATAGCCACGAATGCGGCGACGATCGCCGGTCGAATGCCGGAACGTCCGCTCACCCTGAAGCGTTGCACGCCTTCTCCTCCCTGCTCAGTGAAGATACTTGAAAATGTAGACGCCGCCCGAGCCGCTCGCGGCGTATACGAACTCGTCGTCCGCGAAGACGCCGCGTCCGTCGTCGACCGTGTCGTACCAGGCCGCGACAACGGGCTTTTGCGGATTCGAGACGTCGACGGCCGCGATTCCCTTCGTGTGCCCCGCGACGAAGAGCGTGTTCCCCCTGGCGCAGACGACGCGCGTGAGCGTGTTGAGCGGGAGAGAGCCGAGCGTCCGCGGCTTCTTTCTGTCGGAGACGTCGACGACGACGATGCCGGCGCCTCCGTCGGCGAGGTAGGCGGTGTTCTTGACGACGAAGCAGTCGTCGTTCCAGCCGGGCGTGTCGAGAACCGAGAGGGGAAGGGGCTCGCCCTTCATGAGCGAATAGATCCGGAAGCCGCTGTTCCCGTCGGCGAAATAGAGGAAGCGCTCGTCGACCGCGATGCCCCGCACCTCGGAGAAAGCCTGGCGCCATACGAGGGAAGGCCGCCGCGGCTCCGTGATGTCCACGATCTCCACTCCACTGAGCCCCCCGGCGCAATACGCCCTTCCCCCGCCGACACAGACGGCCGACATGAAATACGGGGACGTATGCCGTCCGATGATTCTCGGATTCGCCGGGTCGCTCACGTCCGCCACCTTGAGCCCGCTCGCGCCGTCGGCGATGACGAGATTCGTCCCGGCGAGCGCCACGTCGCGGGCCTCGTCCGTCTGGACGTGCCCGATCCACTCGACGGTCCCGTCGCGCCCGACGCGCCCAATTCTGACGCCGTCGGCGCCGTTTGCGACGTAGAGGAGGCCGCTCGCGGCGAAGACGTTGATCGCGAACCCGCGTGTTTCGAAGATGTCGAGGAGCCGCGCCCCGCTTTTCTCGAGGGCGTAGAGCCGCAAGCCCTCGAAGGGGGTAATGACGGCGAAACGGTTCCCCGCGACGAACACGTTCGTCGCCCGCTGCGGTTCGGCCGCGTACCGGCTCCCCGTGGCGATCCGCTGGCCGTAGCCGTTGACGCTCGTAAGCGAGAAACCCTTGCGCGTCTTGAGGCTCACATGAGCGCCGTCCCCGGCGGAGGCGCCGCCCCGCGCGATCTCGAACGGGATGAGAAACTGCAGGTTCGTAAGCAGCATCCCGCTTCCTTCGCCCACCGCGATATCCGAGACGCCGCTCGTCTGAAGAGGCTTTATCGGCGCCGGCGCAGCCGGTTTCCGGAGATTCCATGCGAAAACCTCGCCGCGGGCGGTGAGGATGTAGAGAATGCCGCCGCGGAGGAGCCCCTTCTTCGTGTCGCTCGCGACATCCACTTCGGAGATCTTCACAAGCGCCCCCGCGGCCCCGGCTCGGTAGAGGACGGCCTTCCTCTGATAGATTATCGCGAGGATGTCTCCCTCCGAGGAGAGCGAGTAGACAGCGAAGGGCTGCGGTCGCATCTCCTTGAGGCGGGGCTCCCGCGGATTTGTGAGGTCGAAGATGAAGAGCCTGCTCTCGGCGTCCGCGACGAAGAGGGTCCCGCCCGCAAGGGCGCACGTCATCGCCTGGATCGACGCGTCGCGGTACGTCTTCTTGGGCGCCCCGGCGACGGCCAGATCGACCGCCTCGATCCCTCCGTCGAAGGCCGCAACGTATGCGATCGAGCCGTTCATGACGATCCCGCCG